>CAZYGP010000019.1:12509-16514 GCA_964647265.1 uncultured Acidimicrobiaceae bacterium
ATCCAACCGGTTCCCGGCATCGTTCGCACCCTGACCTGTCCGGTCGTCCGGCTCTAGTCCTGACGAACCGACAGGTCGGCCCTCCTGGTGTGGCGCTCGGTCGCGGCCTCGACGAGGCCGTTGCACAAGTCGGGGTACGACACACCTGAAGCGGCCCACATCTTCGGGAAGCCGCTGATCGATGTGAAGCCGGGCATCGTGTTGGCCTCGTTGAACCAGAACTCTCGCGAGTCGCGTTCGTAGAAGAAGTCGATCCGGGCGAGCCCGTCGAGGCCGAGCAGGTCGAACACCCGCTCCGCGAGCCGCCGGACCTTCTCGGATTCCTTCGCCGGAAGCTCGGCGGGCGCTTCGAACCTCGATGTCTCGTCTGCGTACTTCGCGTCGTACGTGTACCACCCGGATGCCAGGACCACCTCACCCGGTACGGATGCGCGAGGACCGTCGAGAACGGCCACCTCGATCTCGCGGCCTTCGATCGCCTGTTCGACCACGACCTTGGTGTCGTAGCGGAACGCGTTCGTGACCGCGTCCTTGAGGCCGTCCTCAGACACGACACGGGTGATCCCGACCGATGAACCCAGCGCAGAAGGCTTGACGAAGACCGGCAGGCGCAACGAGCGAACGGACTCCTCCAGGGCCTGCTCCGCGTCGTTCTCCCACGCGTCACGCCGAATCGTGCGCCAACGCGGCGTTTGGATCCCGGTTGCAGAGACCACCTGCTTCGTGAGGTCCTTGTCCATTGCAAGGGCGCTTCCGAGCACCCCGCAACCCACGTAGGGAACTCCGCAGGTCTCGAACACGCCCTGGACGGTTCCGTCCTCACCTTGTGGGCCGTGGAGCACCGGGAAGGCGACATCGAACCCGATCTCGTCGCCACCCACGAAGAGATGACCACTGGGGACACTCATCGACACGACCCTTCCCTGGGCGCGGAACGGACGAACTGATGTGTCTGTGAGGAACCAGGCCCCTGAACGATCGATGCCGACGGGGATGACGCGGTGACCCGAGGCGATGAGCGCATCGTGGATGGACACCGCTGACGCGCACGACACCTCATGCTCCGCCGAACGGCCGCCGAAGAGAAGAAGCACACGCGACATGCAGCGAGGTTACCGTGTGACCCGATCTGCACCGAGGTAATCAGCGGCCGTGGAACGCACCGATCCGATCATCGAGTACCGCATCCGGGTGATCGTCACCGGATTGATCGTCTCGTGGTTCGGCTTCATCGGCGTCGCCGTGTGGACGCTGACGTCGACGAACCTCAGCGTCATGTCCCAAGCCATCCTCCTCGGTGGCTTCCTGATCGCACTCGTCATCGTGTCGATCGCTCCGTGGCGGACGATGCTCGCTTCCGGGTTCGGCGACTGGGTGCTTCTCGCCTGGGTGGTCGGCCTCCTGGTCGCGGTGGCGATCCTCGGGGTCACGGGGGATGAGGCGCCCTCAGCGATCGGGTTCCTCCTCGTGACGTTCTTCGCGGCGGCGACCCTGCTCCCGAACGGGGTGCTCCTGGCCGTCGGATTCGCGTCGGCGTTGCTGTACGGCTTCACGGTGTTCAACGATTCAGGTATCAGCCGGGCGGACGGCATGACCCTCCTCGCCTTCGCCGGGTCGTTGATCTTCGTCCTCCTGCTGTCGGTTGGCATCAGGACCCAGCTCGAGCAGACGGCTACCGCGTACGCCGAGATGGTCGAACGCGAGGAAGTGCTCACTCGGCGCGAGCGCGAGA
The DNA here is from genome assembly GCA_964647265.1 of uncultured Acidimicrobiaceae bacterium. Classification (GTDB taxonomy): domain Bacteria; phylum Actinomycetota; class Acidimicrobiia; order Spongiisociales; family UBA5794; genus SZUA-442. The sequence goes on from CAZYGP010000019.1 coordinate 14,242, forward strand.
TGAGCCAGCTGTATGACGTGTCCCGAACCATCGGCGCCGGATCCAAGCTCGACGAGGTACTGCCCGAACTCGTGGGCCGTGTCGCACAATCGGTCAGCGCCAGGGTCGGTCTGGTGCTCCTCTACGATCCCGAGACGGAGCACCTCGACCTGATGTCGCCGATCTGGGCGGCCGGGCACACCGTCCCAGCCGATCCCTTGACGCTCAGCCTCGACGAGCCCGGCATCGGTCCTCGCGTGTTCATGGGAGGCGATCCGGTCCTCGTCAACGACACGGCGAGGGACCCGGGAGTCGATCGCCTGATCACGGAGCTTCAGGCCGATCGCGTGGCAGCGGTGGCCATGAGGATCGAGAATCGGACGATCGGCGTGCTCCTGGTCGCGGACAAGGCCGAAGCATTCACCGACATGGACATCGAAACCCTCCAGTCCGTCGCCGCACCCGCAGCCCTCGTCATGAACCAGATGGCTCGCTACGAGCGCGCACGGTCCACCGGAGAGCGGATGGCCGAACTCGCAGAGCTCAAGACCGACTTCGTCTCTGTCGTCTCCCATGAGCTCCGCACCCCCCTCACCAGCATCATCGGTGCGCTCGCAACACTCCAGAGACCGGAGCTGATACCGGAGGATCCACGCGCACGTCAACTCATCGACATGGCCGCGAAGCAGTCGAACCGGCTGAAGACACTGATCGAGGACCTCCTCGTGATGTCGCGCATCGAGGCCGACTCGCTGCCCGTCCGACCCGAGACGATCGACCTCGGCCCGTACATTTCGGACCTGCTCGGCACGTTGCCGGGCGGCGACGTCATCGACTATCAGCCGACACCGGGGATCGACCGCGTCGTCGCAGATCCGGACCATCTCACACGGGTCATCACGAACCTCGTCGACAACGCGATCAAGTACGGGGGCGACACGCCGATCGAGCTCGTCACATCGGTCGGGACCGGCGAGGTGCACATCTCGATCGTCGACCACGGACCCGGGATCCCGTACGAGCAGCACGATCGCATGTTCGAACGATTCACCCAGCTCCAGCCACACGCGACACGGTCGAAGGGAGGGGCGGGACTGGGCCTGTCCATCGTGCGGGGACTCGTCGAGGCGATGGATGGGCGGGTGTGGTTCGAACCGACCGTCGGTGGTGGAGCGACCTTCACGGTCGCGATCCCGTCAGCCTGAGACGTTACGATCCCGCTCGATCGTCGTTCGGAGGAGGAACGTATCCCTCGGTGTCCCCCGCTGCAACGGCATGGAACCCTCCGTCGACGTGGATGACCTCTCCCGTCGTCGCGCGCGCGTAGTCAGAAAGGAGGAAACACGCCATGTTCGCCACGGGTTCCGGATCGCGGGGATCCCAGCCGAGCGGAGCACGGACCTGCCAGAGGTTCTCGAACTGAGTGAAACCCGGTATCGACTTCGCGGCAACGGTTCCGAGGGGGCCGGCTGAAACGAGGTTCGCGCGTATCCGATCGGGGCCCAAGTACCGTGCGAGGTATCGATTGACCGACTGAAGGGCTGACTTCGAAACGCCCATCCAGTCGTATGCGGGCCATGCGAGCGAATTGTCGAAGTCGAGGCCGACGAGCCCGCCACCGCCTGCTTTCCTGAGAAGTGGCCGAAGCCCGACGGCGAGCGTCTTGTACGAGAATGCAGACGTCAGGAACGCCGTGCTCGCCGACGCGGCGGGCGTTTCCAGGAAGTTCCCGCCGAGCGCGTCGTTCGGCGCGAATGCGATGGCATGGAGAGCACCGTCGAGTTTGCCCCACCGACGATCGAGGTCGGCCACGAGTGCATCCATGTGTGCGCCATCGTTGATGTCGAGCTCGAGGACGTCGGCAGGGACGGGCAGCCGCTTCGCCGATCGCGTCGTCAACGACATTCCGCGTCCGAAGCCCGTCAGCACCACGGAAGCGCCGAGCTCCTGGGCCACTCGAGCGGTATGGAACGCGATCGAGTCGTCAGTCAGCACGCCCGTGATGAGCAGCTTCTTCCCGGCCAGCATCAGTGCCCCCTTCGTGGTGTCCGCGCGAGACTAGTGGCGCTCGCTGTAGGGGCACGGAGCGGCGAATGGCCCCGGCGTTCGAACCAGATCATCCGACGTTTGCCCATGCCCGCAGCCCGAGTCCCATGACGAACAGCAACAACACCCCGTAGGTCAGGGCGGGACGACGAGCCATCGTCGAGCGATACAGGTACGCAAGGGTCAGCGTGATGACGATGACGACGCCGTAGAAGACGTGGAACGAGTTGCCGGGACGGACATTGTTC
>CAZYGP010000020.1:0-16494 GCA_964647265.1 uncultured Acidimicrobiaceae bacterium
CGGCGGATTGTGGCTCGCCGCGATCACGATCGACGCACACGCTCCGTAACTCAGTCCTGCATACGCAACGAGGGGCGTCGGGGTCGGATCAGCGAAGAACTTCACGGTGAAACCGGAAGCGCTCAGGACGCCGATGGTGTCCTCCATGAAGGAGGCCGACGAGGGTCGGGCGTCGCGACCGACGACCACCAGCCGCTTCGAAGGGTCCGTGTTCGCCCTCAGATGATCCGCAAGGCCGGCCGTCGTGCGGATCACGACGGCCCTGTTCATCCGGTTGGAACCGGCCTCGACGGCACCTCGAATGCCGGCCGTACCGAACTCGAGGAACCCCGTCATCCGATCGACGAGCTCGGCTTCGTTCCCGGACGCGATGATCGCGGCCAGCTCGGCACGGGTGGTCGGATCGGGATCGCCCTCGATCCAGGAGTGGGCGCGGGACACGAGATCGTTCATGACCCGAGGCTACCTCCGACCCGATCCCTCGGGGAAGGAGACCGATGTCCCTGATGAAGGGACGCGATCGGGGAGCCCCACGACGGGATAGCCTTGGACCATGGACGCTGCGCCACCGGGTTCGTCGCCGAGTTCACTCGGACCGTTCCGAAGGGCCGAGACCCTCGACTCCATCGGTGGAGGCTCCTTCGATGTCATCGTCATCGGTGGCGGAATCACGGGTGTCGGCTGCGCCCTCGATGCGGTGTCAAGGGGCCTGTCCGTCGCCCTCATCGAGCAGCGCGACCTGTCATCAGGGACGTCGAGTCGGTCCTCGAAGCTCTTCCACGGCGGTCTACGGTACCTCGAACAGTTCGACTTCAAGCTCGTGATGGAAGCCCTCCACGAGCGTGAACTCATCCGCCAGCACCTTGCACCGCACCTCGTGTGGCCGGTGCCGTTCGTGTATCCCCTCGAGCACCGGATCTGGGAGCGCGCCTACGTCGGTGCGGGCATCACGCTCTACGAGGCGCTCGCCAAGCTCGGCGGCAACACCCTTCCGCGGCAGTGGCATCTCGGCAGGAGGGAGCTCCAGAGGGTTTTCCCGAGCATACGGAAGGACGCCTTCGTCGGGGGCATCCGCTACTACGACGCCGGATGCGACGATGCGCGCTACGTGGTCGCCGTGGCCCGCACCGCCGCGTCCATGGGAGCACACATCCTCACGAGTGCACGCGTCGAGGACTTCATCCGTGAAGGGGACCGCGTGACGGGAGTGCGCGCACGCTGCCTCGAGACAGGCCGCGAGCTCGAGGCGACGGCACAGGTCGTTGTGAACGCCACCGGCGTGTGGACCGACTCGCTCGAAGCGAAGGTGGGTGACCGGAGGACCGACGTGACTGCCTCCAAGGGCATCCACATCGTCGTCCCGCGTGATCGCATCAGATCCGAGGTCGGGTTCATCACCAAGACGAACACCAGCGTGTTGTTCCTCATCCCGCACGATCACTTCTGGCACATCGGAACCACGGACACGCCGTGGGATCTCGGACTCGCCCACCCTGCCGCCAGCCGCTCGGACATCGACTATGTGCTCGAGCAGGCCAATCGCGTGATCGAACCCCCACTCACCCACGACGATGTCGTCGGCGTCTATGCAGGCCTTCGCCCCCTCGTGAGCGGTGACACGGAGTCGACGGCGAAGCTGAGCCGGGAGCACTCCATCACCAATCCCGCCCCCGGCCTCGTCACGATCGCCGGGGGCAAGTACACGACGTACCGGGTGATGGCACAGGACACGATCGACAGGGCATTCGAGTCGATCGACGTGCCCATTCCCGGCACCCGGACCGGGGAGATCCCCCTCATCGGGGCAACGGGTTACGCGGACCTCATCGCACGGATCGATGACATCGCCGCGACCTACGGCGTGGAGCCGGATGAGGTGCGTCGCCTGGCGCACCGATACGGCGACGAGGCGACGACCGTGCTCGACATGGCAGCCTCGGACCCCCGACTCGCCCAGCAGATCCCATCTGGCCGGTACGTCGGTGCGGAGGTCCGCTTCGCCGTCGAGCACGAGGCGGCTCTCCACCTCGACGACGTGCTCACCCGCCGAACCAGGCTTTCGATCGAGTGCCCGGACCGTGCTGTCCTCGGGGCCCCGTTCGTGGCGTCGATCATGGCCGAGGTGCTCGGGTGGAGTGCTGCGACGGTCGAACGGGAACTGGAGCACTACGAAGCGAGGGTGGCAGCGGAGCGCGAGTCCCAGACGATGCCGGACGATCGAACCGCGGACGCCGCTCGTATGGGGGCGCGGGACATCCGCACCCTCGGAGCCGCGTAACGGGTCAGGCCTCTTCGGTGAACTCGATGGCGGGCTGGCCGGAGTAGTCGTAGATGACCCAGGTGCGGGCGAGGTGGTCATGCCACGCTTGACGGTCGTCGTCGATGAGCACCCAGATGTACCCGAGCCAGAACACGATCGCCGACAACCCGTAGCCGACGACGCGGATGACGGATCGGCCGATCGTCGGTGGATGCCCGTCGTGGCCGATGACTCGCAGGCCGAGAAGCCACTTGCCGATCGTGCGGCCCGTCAAGGACCAGAACATCACGAAGTACATCCCGATGATCAGCGGAATGAGAAGGACGTACACCGCCCCGAGGCTGACCCTCAGATCGAGTCCGACCTGGTCGATCACGTCGTCGATGAGGACGGCGATCCATCCACCGATCGCGACGATGCCCGCCACGATTGCAGCATCGGCGACATAGGCGAAGAGCCGTGTCACGAAGCCCGCGGTCCGGCCGTCGAGGACGTGCGCCTCCTTCCTGCTCACGAGTTGATCGCCGGTTTCGGCGGGAGCTGCCTCGCGGGACGCCGCCCGAGCCGTCGGAAGATGCCCTCGGTGAGGCGATCAGCGGCGGCTCCCGTCTCGCGGATCTCCTGGATTGCAGACCCGGTGATGCCGAGCGTCTGCTCGCGGACGAGATCGCCGAGCTCCTCGGATTCGCTGAGGAGGCCGACAATGCCGTCAACCGAGCTCTCGAAGGCTCGGACCGCGAGGACACGGCCCCTGGCGTACTCGGCCGTCCCGACATCGGTCAGTCTGAGCCGCTCCTGCGCAAGCGCTGTTCGCGCCGGTTCGGTGATCCCGGCGATGAAGGACGAGACACCGGTCACGGACGCGACGTAGGCGGCCGTATCGACGGCGACGCCTGCAACGCGGATGACCGGATACGCCATGCGGTAGCTCGTCGTGCCGACGGCGGTGATGGTCTGTGGCAGCTCCGACACCCAGCCCACAGCCGCCATGAGGCGTGGGTCAGCGTGGATCGGTCCGACCAGCTCGCCGCTCGGCGCGACGTCCGCATCGTCGAGCTCGTTCGACATGGCGAGCAGCCGGTCGATGCCCTCCCCGATGCCACCCGCAACGAGGCGGACGATCGTCGCATAGGCGTCACGTCGCGGGGTGGATCCGCTGGAATCGGCGTCGGCAATCTCGCTCATCTCCAGCACACTACTGCGCCATCGCAGCGGGTCGGATCCGATGGCCGCAACGCCTGCTCAGGGCATATACTGCCCGGGCGTAGCCGGTCCGGCTCTGTACACTGCGGGCGCCTTGCCCCCATCGTCCAGCGGCCTAGGACTCCGCCCTTTCAAGGCGGCAACGGGGATTCGAATTCCCCTGGGGGCACGACGTGGGGGCGTGGTGAAGCCTGGAGTTCACGCCGGCCTGTCAAGCCGGAGGTCGCGGGTTCAAATCCCGTCGCTCCCGCCACATGCAACGCTCGGATCCCCGATCCGGGCGTTGGTCATGAACCGGTCAGGTAGCTCAGCTGGTAGAGCACCGGTCTGAAAAACCGGGGGTCGGCGGTTCGATCCCGCCCCTGACCACCAGTCATCACGCTGCGCTCTTGGGTGTTCCCCGCTTCGGACCCGTTGATGTGTGCCCCGTGATGCTGTACATTGTGCTGTATGCCCGCAACTCGTACGCAGGTCTACCTCACCGAAGTCCAGCGCAAGCGCATCGACGCCCTCGCTGAAGCGCACGACGTGACCATGGCCGAGATCATCCGGCGTGCCCTCGACTCGTACCTCGAGGACGAGGCACCCGATCCCGAGCTGGCGCTGGCCGCCACATTTGGCGCAGCTCCGGACGCTACTGTGCCGAGCCGGGACGAATGGGATCGTGGCTGACATCCTCGTCGACACCGACGTATTCATCGACCACCTCCGAGGCGCTCGCCAGCTCGTTCCTGGGCGTCACCGACTGCACTACTCGGTCATCACCCGAGCCGAGCTCTTCGCCGGCAACACCGCCTCCAATCTGGTCAGCACGCTCCTTGCACCCTTCAGGGAGATCCCGGTCGATCGCACGGTGGCTGAACGTGCCGGCCGAATCAGTCGAGAGAGCGGAATCCGTCTCCCCGACGCCCTCATTGCGGCAACTGCGATCGAACACCGACTGGGTCTGGCGACCCGGAACCGATCCGACTTCGAGCCGGTGCGGAGCGTCCGCCTGAGAGACTTGTAGCCACACTCGTCCAATCCCAAGACTCGCACCCAGCGCAAAGCGCCGTGTCATGCGGGATTCGGTCGGATCAAGGCGTGGTGTTGTCGGTCGGTCCCAAGCCATCGTCGGAGGTGTCGTCCTCCGAGGCGCCTTCCTTCATGCCCTCGCGCAGCTCACGAGCCGACTGGCCGATCGAGCGGGCCAGCGCCGGGAGGCGGGTGGCGCCGAACAGGAGCAACACGATCACGAGGATGATGATGATCTCCGGTCCCCCGATGTTCCTGAGCATGGGTGGTCTCCGCTGTTGCCGGTCCGTCAACCGAAACCCTAGCGACGGGTCCAGTGTTATCACACAATGTCAGTCCTCGTCACCGTCACCGCTTGAGGATGAATCGCACCGCGAGGATCGTCAGCTCGTAGAACAGGTACAGGGGCGTCGAGAGCATCAGCAGGGTCAAAGGATCACCCGTCGGTGTGATGAGTGCTGCGACCACGAGGATGATCACCAGCGCCCATCGTCGGTTCGAGCGAAGGGTTGAACTCGACACGATGCCGAACGCTGCCGCCGAGAACAGGAACACGGGGAACTCGAACGCGATGCCGAATGCGAGGATGAATCGCATCGCAAAACGGAAGTACAGGTCCGCGCCGATGACGGGTTGGAGCGCGTCGCCGCCGAATCCGAGCAGGAACACCAGCCCCTGCTCGAGGGCGACGTATCCCACGGTGATCCCCGCGAGGAAGAGGACGACGAAGATCGCCGTCATCGGGATGGCCCACTTCTTCTCCCGGGTGGTCAGCGCAGGGGATACGAAACGCCATGTCTGATAGAGGATCACGGGGGATGCGATGATGAATCCCGTCCATAGCGAGATCTTCATCACGACGGAGAAGGCCTCGGAGGGTCGGAAGAAGCTCAGACCGGAGTCGGGAACGGCGATCTGGTAGGGCTCGGCGAGGAACGACAGCACCTGTTCGTGCACGGCGAATCCGATGATCGACCCGATGAGGACCGCGACCGAGCACTTGATGAGCCGGTCGCGCAGTTCACCGAGGTGTCCCAGGTAGGTCGCCGTTCCGGCGGTCATTCCGCACGTCCTTCAGGGTCAGGACCCTCAGGCGGGTCTTCCGATCGGGCGAGATCCAGGTCGCTCGACGCCGTGATGTCTGTGATCGCCGAATCAGTGTCGGCGTGGTCAAGGTCGTGGGCGCCGGTGTCGGATGGGTCGTCGGAAGGCGACCTACCGGACCCCGAAGAGCCCGTGACCGCTCCGACGGCGTCCGAGAGATCCTTGCGGACGCCGTCGATCTCCTTCATGACATCGGTGAGTGGCTTGGCGTCGTCGCCGTACTCGGCCTGGACGGCCCGTGAGAACTCTTGCGTCATGGCCCTCGCCTTCGCGAGCAACTCACCGACCCTCCGAGCGAACTCGGGGAGGCGGTTCGGTCCGAACACGATCAGGATGATCACCACGATCGTGAGGATCTCTCCGAAGCTCAGGCTGCCCATCGAGGCGGATGGTAGGTCGCGTCGACACCGCGGCGGCGTCCCGGCTCGGGAATCCGTCGTTGCCATGGCGGAGTTCACGAGCCCGCGATCGACTCCGATCGGCGCGTGATGAGGCGGTCGATGGTCACGACCGCCGCCGTGAAGGCGATGGCGACCAGGATGACGATGAGCGCCGTGCCGACACTCTCGAGGAGTTGGGGCGCGCCGACGAGAACCAGGCCGAGGCCGAGCATCATCGATCCCGAGAGGAGCTTGAGCGTGCGGCCCTCGGCGGGCTGGAGTTTGCGGGACCCGAGCGTCCACACGAACACGCCGACGATCGCCATGAGCGGGATGACATAGATGACGTTGTACAGGGCGAGGTAGCCGTAGTAACCCGGCGTGGAGAGGTCGTTGAGGGTGAGCACCCTTGTGAAGACCATCGGGAGCCCTGCCGTGCACAGCAGCTCGTAACTGTTCGCCACTACGGCGAGTGCGATCGTCGCCATCATCACGGGGAACAGCCTGTCGATCGAGAGCAGGCCTCGCATCCTGGCGAACAGCCCTGGCTTGGCACCTTCGGGGATCGAAACCGAGGGTCCCTTGTCAGGCGCGAAGTAGTCCTTCGCGCTCAGCATCCCGAGGACCACGGCGATGATCCCCGCGCCGAGGGTGACCGCCCTGAGGTTCCCCGTTACGAGGAAGAGGTTCAGCCACGCGGCCATGAACACGAAGTACATGACCCCCGACACGACGACGAAGGTCATGCCGACGATCGCCATGCGGCTGCGACTCTTGGCATGGACGAGCAGGCTCAATAGGAAGAGCAGGACGAAGAAGGCACACGGGTTGAAGGCGTCGAGGCCGGCGACGATGGCGGTGAAGACGGGAAGCGGGACACTGGACGCGTCAACGTCTCCGACGCCCGGCACCACGACCGACTCGTCCGGGATGGTCGTGGTCGTGGTGACCTGATCGGTGGATACGGAAGCGGCGTGGCATGCGTCGAGGTCGGCGGCGATCGCCGCTCCTACGTGGTCGGCGTCGTCGAACCCGGTCACCATGGTGCCGCAATACAAGAACGTGGGCACACCTTGGATCGTCTCATTGGCGGCGGCCGCGACGCTGGTCGCGATCTCCGCGACCCTGGAATCCCCGCTATCCGCAGCGAGCCACCAGACCCGCAGCCATGGACGGGCGTCCTGCATCTCCTGGACGAACGGCATGGCGGCCCTGCAGTGGGGGCACGTCGTGGTGTACACGAAGTACAGCTCGACGACGGGATCCCCGGACTCGTCGACACCGAACCACGGAGCGCCCGAGAGGGAGTCATCAGGTTGATCGGCGGCGTCGGCGGTTCCAGCGAACCAACCGATCGTGGACCACATCAGGATGGCGAGGAGCAGGATCAGCCGCGCACGTGGTCGCTTCGCCGGACCCATCAGGCCCCTCTACTCCTGGCACCTACAGTCGTCCAACACCAAGGCTACCGGTGGAGCGGCATCATCGACACCGGGTCGGCCACCACTCCCACTCGCCGGTCAGCGAGCCAGGCGCACCTCGATGGGGCGACCCTCCACCTTGCGACGGGCGAGTCCGCTCACCGCGAGTCGGGCCCCTGAGTCATCCATGTGGACGATGGCGACGCCCTTGGAACGGCCGCGGCGGTCCATCGTGATCCTGGCCTCGTGGACCGTTCCGTAGCGGGAGAAGAGGGAGTGGATCTCCTTGTCCGTCGTGGTCCAGGGAAGGTTGGAAACGAAGACCCCCGTTCCCTTCGGTGCTCCCTTCGACCGCTCGGGTCGTCGCGCTGAGCGATCGGACCCGGATCGAACCGACCCGGATCGCTCCTTCGCGGATCGAGTCGGCGACGCAGTCCTGTTCCTCATGCGCTCCGGCCCCTGATCGACGGTTCGGCCCGCAGCGTGGCTCGGTGCCGACGATCTGATCAGGCCACGGCTCGAAAGTGTTGCCGAATGAGGCTTGCGGATCGGTGACTCGATGTCGAGCTCGCGCTGCATCCGCGTCACCGCCCTGCGCTCGCCCGAGGTGACGAGGCTCACGATCGTGCCGGACGCACCCGCACGAGCCGTCCGACCGGATCGGTGGAGGTAGTCCTTGTGCCCGTTCGGCGGGTCGTAGTGGATCACGGTGGCGACGTCGTCGACGTGGATACCCCGTGCTGCGACATCCGTGGCGACCAATGCTGCGACCCTGCCAACCGAGAAGTCGGCGAGCGCCCGATTGCGTTGGTTCTGGCTTCGGCCCCCGTGCATCGCGACAGCAACGACACCCTCACCTGCGAGCTGTTTCGCAAGCCGGTCGGCGCCGTGGCGCGTACGGGTGAACACGATGGTCGACCCGGTTGCGTTGACCACGTCGGCGACGTGGGAGACCTTGTCCTCACGTTCGACGTCCCAGAAGAAGTGCTCGGCTTCCGACACGTCCGGCTCGATGGTCCCGGCTTCGTGGCGAACTGGATCCTTCTGGTATGCGCGGATGAGGACGGCCACGTCCCCGTCGAGCGTTGCCGAGAAGAGCAGGGTCTGGCGGTCCGGCGATGTCTGGTCGAGGATCCGCCTCACGGCGGGGAGGAAGCCCATGTCCGCCATGCGGTCCGCCTCGTCGACGGCGACGATCGCGACCTCGCGAAGGTCGACGGCCTTCTGGTCGATGAGATCCTCGAGGCGGCCGGGCGTGGCGACGAGGATGTCGACACCGCGGTCGAGCCAGTCCTTCTGAGCCTGGTACCGGACCCCTCCGAAGATGGCGAAGACCTGACGTCCTGTCGCCTTCCCGTACGGTGCGAGGTCCTTGCGGATCTGAGCGGCGAGCTCACGCGTCGGCGTGAGAACGAGGGCCGTCGGGCGCCTCGACTTGGCGACAGCGACTCGATCGAGCATGGGGAGCCCGAATGCGAGGGTCTTGCCGGAGCCGGTTGGGGCGCGTCCGGAGACATCCCTGCCTGCGAGGACGTCGGGGATGGTTGCGGCTTGAACCGGGAACGGCTCGGTGATGCCATTTCGGTGGAGGGCGTCGACGATGGGCGTCGACAGCCCGAGTTGGGCGAAGCTGGTGGACATGTGTTCTCGATTCCAGTTGTCGGGGTTCGTGCTGATCTCGCTCCGAGCCGCAGCGATCCACATCGTTTGCGGGGAGTCGGAAGAATGAGGCAGCTCAACCGTCGAGAATTGGTCCGTGGTCCACCGGGGAAACGTCTGTGCGTCAGCCTCCACCCGGTGCGGTCCCGCAAGCCTACAGCGATCGCGGGATTCCCGCCCCATTCGGACCGGCCACGTTCCGACCCCGTCGTCACCGTCCGCGCGTCAGGACGATCGCCGACCGTCGATGAAGACCCTGTCGCGCGGTAGGTTGAGGGGGACCATGACCAACTGGGAACCGACGGACCACTGGGAGGACGAGTTCGTCGAGGACGGGGAGCGCTTCGATCACCCCGTGCCTCGGCGGCCGGTACGTCGCGGTCTCCGAACGGTCGCAGCCCTCGTGCTGGCCGCCATGTTGTTCGCTGCGGGCACTCCCCTCAGCTGGGTGGGGGTACTGACGGCGATCCTGATGTTCCTGATCTGGCTCGATCTCGGGAACCGATCGAACGACGACGACATCATCTGACGGACCCGGGGTCACACCGTCCTGGTCAACGCGACCGTGCTCCGGTCGGGAGTCCGGCGGAAACCCAGGCGCTCGTAGACCCTGTACGCCCCTGTGGGGTTCTCCGAGTCCGCCTCGAGCATGGCGTACTCGAGACCCACGTCCCGGAAACGTTCCATGGCGAGTGTGATCAACGCCGATGCGACGCCGGTCCTGCGGTGGCTCCTCACCACACCGATGCCGTCGATCCAGGCATGGGAGAACCCACGATCGGCGTAGTCGTGGGGCCATGTCGCACACATGATGTGGGCGATCGGAACGCCCTGATCGTACGCGACCCACGACGCATCGGGGAGGTAGAACTCGTTCCTGAAGAGATCCCATCGCTCCTGGGTGAAGGGTTGGCTGCCCCAGTGGTCGCGGAACGCCTCATTGTGCACTGCCAACTCGTCGCCGGCAGCTGCCTCATCGGCCGGAACAACGTCGATGCCGATAGGCATCGGGTGCGGCTCGATGGGATCCGAGAGGTCACGAATCAGCTCATCGAAGTATCGGCTGATGACATGGCCACGAGCCAGGAACCGTTGGATCATGTCCTTCCTGTGCGCATACTCGGGGTACCACAGCATCTTCGGCAGCGACGCGTCCAATGGCTCGAGTCGCTGGGCCAACCGGGCCGTCCACCAGTCGATCGTGTAGTCGATCACTTCATCGGATCGCCAGTCGGGATGGACATGGATGCTCCCGAAGCCGCGCCACTTCGTTCCCGTTGTCGGGGGGACGAACGTCCACACGGACGCGACCACCTCTCCGGTCCACGTGACCCCAAGCCATGAGTCGGCACCAGAATCGACACCCGGGTCGACGAATCGCTCCAAGACCTCGGCCTCGACCTCCCTGTACGTGTGATCCACTGCGAAGCACGACTCCTCGAGGCGAGCGATCGCCGCAGCGTCTCCGTGCACGGCAGGACGCCATTCGACATTCTCGAGCGCAGGTGGGGACGGAAGATCCGAAAGCGTTGACATCACGCGTCCGGTGGGGGCTCGTATGTGTTGAACCGTCGACGAAACAGGAACGGCACCGCCACGAGGGTGGCCAGAACCACGCCGAACACCACGTTCAGTGCAACCGAGTAGCCCGACGTCCCCGACTCGGCGAATCCGAGCAGGCGCAACAGCTCGACGACGACGATGGCGATCACAACGGCGATCATCACCGAGGCGAGAACCCACCCGAGCATCAGGCCAATCAGCTTTCCCGTCGGCACGCGGCCTCCTGAGTCGAAGGGGACGATATAGCATCCGGCTGTGCGAAGCCTCTCCGTGACCCTCGACGCCGTCATCCTCGCGGTGACCGAGGACACACCGCGGATCCTCCTCGTTTCGCGCCACGACGGCCTCGGACTCCCTGCAGGACCCCTCGATGTCGACACCGACGAGACACTCACCCTCGGCCTGAAGCGACTCGTGTCGGATCAGACAGGCGTCGATGTCACCTACGTCGAGCAGCTGTACACCTTCGGGGACACGGCACGGTCCTCGGACGAGGGAGCGAGGGACCTCGCCATCGGCTACGTCGCCCTCACCGACGAGGCAACCACGATCGCTGGCGCCAGATGGACGGACATCTACGAGCTGTTTCCCTGGGAGGATCATCGTTCCGGTCCGCCGAGGATCATCAGTGACCTGATCGATCCTGCCCTGAAGCGCTGGTCCGCAGGTGACAGCGATCGGGCGTCGCGGGGGAGGATCAACTTCGGGATCGGGGCGGGATGGGATCCCATCCGCGTGCTCGACCGTTACGAGCTCATGTTCGAGGCGGCTCTCGTCTCGGAGGCGACGGTGCAGGCACCCGACGGTACCGGGAGGACACTGGTGCGCGATCATCGACGGATCGCTGCCACCGCACTCGGGCGACTGCGCGGCAAGCTCACGTACCGACCCGTCATCTTCGAGGTCATGCCTGAGCTCTTCACGCTCACCGAACTCCAAACGACGGTGGAGGCGATCGTCGGCATCGGACTCCACAAGCAGAACTTCCGGCGGATCGTCGATCGGGGCGACCTCGTCGAGCCGACCGGTGAGGTCGCGACGTCCACAGGAGGTCGCCCCGCCGAGCTGTATCGATTCCGATCCGAGGTCGTGGCGGAGCGACCGCGACCGGGGTTCCCGCTCCCCCGGCCTCGCAGGCTCTGATCCGCAGATTCCGTTCCAATGGAGCCGGACCTTCGCTATCCTGCCAGTAATGCTCGCAGTGAGCATAAGTAGGAGCATCGCATGACAATCGCACCCATGGTCTCCAGGAGGCTATCCGACGTCCTCCCGGACATCGAGGTGGCCATCGCTTCCCCGATCATCGACGAGATCGAGCGGCTCAAGCGCGAGCGCAACGCCATCGTGATCGCCCACAACTACATGACGCCCGACATCTTCCATGGTGCAGCCGACCTCACGGGAGACTCCCTCGCCCTCGCCAGGATGGCGGCCGACACGGAAGCCGACGTCATCGTGATGGCCGGTGTCCACTTCATGGCGGAGACCGCCAAGATCGTCAGCCCGGACAAGACGGTGCTCATCCCGGACCTTCGTGCAGGGTGCTCGCTCGCCGACTCGATCACCGCAGCTGATGTCTCACTCCTCAGGCAGCGTTATCCCGACGCCGCCGTGGTCACCTACGTCAACACATCTGCGGAGGTGAAGGCAGCCTCAGATGTGACATGCACATCCGGGAACGCCGTTGCGGTCGTCGAGTCGCTCGAAGAGGACCGGATCATCTTCCTCCCCGACCAGTACCTCGGGCGGTGGGTGGCTGGCCAGACGCGCAAGGAGATCATCCTCTGGAACGGTGCGTGCGAGGTCCACGAGCGCTTCACCGGGGCGGAGCTCCGCGAGTATCGGGCGATGCACCCGGGAGTCCAGATCATCGCCCACCCCGAATGCCCGCCGGACGTACTCGACGAGGCGGACTTCGTCGGATCGACAGCAGGGATGATCGACTGGGTGAGGACGGAGACACCCGAAAAGGTGATCATGGTCACCGAGTGCTCGATGGCGGACAACGTCACCGTCGAAGCGCCGGACACGGAGTTCATCCGTCCCTGCAACCTCTGCCCGCACATGAAGCGCATCACCCTCGAGAACATCCGTGACTCGCTCCTGCACATGCAGTTCGAGGTGACGGTGCCTCCCGGAGTTGCAGAGAGGGCACGGATGGCCGTCGAGCGAATGCTGGCGATCCGATGACCGGTCCGACGATCCGGGTCGTCGAGGGCGACAGACCGATCGTCGTCGGATCCGGCATCGCCGGCCTGACAACGGCCCTCTCGCTCGATGGATCCACCGTTCTCACAGCGTCCACGGTCGGCAAGGGATCCTCGTGGCTCGCACAAGGGGGCCTGGCCGCCGCGATCGGCACCGATGACGATCCTGCACGCCACGCGTCCGACACGGTCCACGTGGGCGGGGATATCGCCGACGCGCGGTCCGCCGACCTCCTGACCTCCCTGGCTCCCGATCGGATCGAGTGGCTCACGGCGATCGGAGCGAGATTCGACACCGACGAGGGTGGAGCCGTCGCCCTCGGCAGGGAGGCCGGGCACTCGCGTCGTCGCATCGTCCACGCAGGTGGCGACTCGACCGGAGCGGAGATCATGCGCGCCCTCCGATCCGCCACCGCAACGCGAGCCGACATCGAACTCCTCTCCGGGACACGTCTGGTCGACCTGCTCCGCTCCGACGACAGGATCGTCGGAGTGCTCGGGGTGGGACCAGACAGACGTCTGACCGCGTTCCTCGGATCCGCAGTGGTCCTGGCTACCGGAGGCATCGGCGGGGTGTACGCACGCAGCACGAACCCGGTGGATGTGACAGGGGCGGGCCTCGCTGCCGCCGCCCGACAGGGTGCGAGGCTCGCCGACCTGGAGTTCGTCCAGTTCCACCCGACCGCGTTCGCCGCGACCGACCATCCGGCACCGCTCATCAGTGAGGCGATTCGAGGCGAGGGAGCAATCCTCGTCGACGAGCTCGGCAACCGATTCATGGTCGGCGTTCACCCCGACGCAGAACTCGGGCCACGAGACGTCGTCGCCCGAGCGATCTGGCAGCGCATGGCTTCCGGCCGCCGGGTCTACCTCGACGCCACCGTTGCCATCGGCGCTGCAATGCCCGACAGGTTCCCGACCGCGTTCGCGACGGCCATGAGCCACGGGATCGATCCACGCGTCGAGCCGATCGAGATCGCTCCCGCCGAGCACTTCCACATGGGGGGCATCGCGACCGACCTCGAAGGGCGCTCCAGCCTTCGCGGGCTGTGGGCGGCGGGAGAGGTCGCATCGACGGGCATGCACGGGGCGAATCGGCTAGCTAGCAACTCCCTCCTCGAGGGGGTCGTCATGGGCCAGCGCGTCGCCGAGTCGATTCTGGCCGACCCCACGCCGCCGTCACGAGGTGAGCTCCTCGTGCCCCGGGACGCCGAGGACAGGACGAGGTCGGGATCCGACCGTCAGGCCAGCACCGTTCGAGAAATCGCCTGGAGGCACCTCGGCATCGTCCGCTCGGGAGACGGCATCGAGGCTGCGATCCGCCAACTCGATGCGCTCGGGGGACCCCGACACGATGCCGCTCTCGTCGCGTCGCTCATCGCATCTGCTGCGCTCAACCGCACCGAGTCCCGTGGCGCCCACTATCGGACGGATCATCCGCACCCGAACGCCGAGGCGGCGCATCGGACGTTCCTCATCCCCGATGCGGTCGAGTTCGTGGCAGTGGGCGGTGCACTCCCGGTGAGCGCGTGACGTCACTGCCTCCCGGGACCGCCGAACTCATCGCAATCGCTTACCGGGAAGACCTCGGGGAGACGGGCGACGTCACGACGGCTGCCGTGATCGATCCTCGCCATCAATCGTCAGCGGACCTCGTCGCCAGGCAGGCAGGCTGCATAGCAGGCCTCTCCGTCGTGGAGGCGTGCTTCCTCCACATCGACGCTGCGATGACCATGGAACGGCACACCGCCGACGGTGACGTCGTCGAGGGCGGATCGACGCTGGCGACGGTGTCCGGATCGACGGCGTCCATCCTCACCGCCGAGCGTGTCGCCCTCAACCTGCTCGGCAGGCTGAGCGGTATCGCAACGGCCACCCGTGCCTACGTCGATGCGGTCTCGGGCACGGGTGCGCGAATCAGCGACACCCGCAAGACCACGCCCGGTATGCGGGCACTGGAGAAGTACGCGGTCGCGTCGGGAGGCGGCAGGAACCACCGCTTCGGCCTGTACGACGCGGTGCTCATCAAGGACAACCACATCGCCGCGGCAGGTTCCATTGCCGACGCGGTGCACGCCGCTCGTGCCAGCGTCGGGCCAACGGTGACCGTCCAGGTCGAAGTCGACACGATCGATCAACTCGCTGCCGTCCTCGCCACCGACGCCGACGCCGTGCTCCTCGACAACATGGGGACCGACGACCTCGTCGCCAGTGTGGAGCTGGTCGGCGGACGCATGCTCACCGAGGCCTCGGGTGGTGTGACCATCGAATCGGTCCGATCCATCGCAGAGACCGGGGTGGACGTCATATCCGTCGGATGGCTCACCCACTCGGCCCCCGCACTCGACGTCGGCCTCGATCTCAGGCCGACCGATGACCCATCGCCTCAGTTCGAGTAGGTGTACGACTGGGCATCGGCCCAGCGCCTCGAGACCCGTTCGTAGGCATCACCCGACGCGTTGAAGTCCCCCTGCTCGAGGGCGAGAAGGCTGAGGCGCACGTCCTCCGCTGACTCGTCGAAGACGAGGTCGCCGGGCCGGAAGCTCCTCGCTGCGGTTCCGTAGTCGAGTTCAACCATCGAGTCCGCTCCGAAGGACGCGAGCCACCGTTCGAGGTCGGCGACACGCTCGATCACCTGGTCGGCGAACCCAGCGCCCTCCAGGACGCCTGTTGACCAGTGGACCCGATCGACGGCGTCACCGAGCGATGCCCTGTACCGGATCGAGGTCTCCCCGCGCCGGTCGTACAGCTCCCTCTCGCTTCGATGGAACGCACCGAACCACCGGAGGGGGACGTGCCACGCCGATGCCAGGATGTGCCCCTTCGCGTAGTGTGACGACCGCCGGAGAACGGCGAGCTCCCCGGCGCACGACATCCTCTCATCAGCGCTGAGGAGCCCGAGCTCGGGATTCGCCTTCGTGAAAGCCAGCATCCCCTCCAGAAGCCGCAGGCGGGCGTTGCGGGGACAGACGTACTGCGCGTCGCCCCATTCGGTGTACATGGCGTCATCATCGAGCGACTCGGTCCACAGGAACGCCGGCGATTGGACGACCTTGCCCGGATCGTCGAGGATGCGATACGGCGGCAACCCCGCGACGGCGGAGGCCGGTAGGTAGACCCTCAGGTAGGCAGTTCGTATCACAGCCCCCATGGTACGCACCAGACCACGCGCCTTTCACCTGCCCGGTTCGGTGGCCGCCCTTCGCTAAACTGGGATCGCCGGATCGACCCGGCGCCGCGTACGAGAGGAATCCGGTGGGAGTATTCGGGACGATCGCATCGGACACCCACGAGTCGGTCCATTTCGGCCACGAACCCGCTTCTGGACTTCGGACCATCGTTGCGATCCACAGCACCGTACTCGGCCCGAGCCTCGGCGGTACCCGCTTCTATCCCTACGCCACCGAGGATGAGGCCCTCGTCGACGTCCTCCGCCTCTCGAAGGGCATGACCTACAAGGCAGCGTGTGCGGGACTCGCCCAGGGCGGAGGAAAGGGCGTGATAATCGGCGATCCGGCAACCGACGCGAACCCCGATCTGTTCCGTGCATACGGGAAGTTCGTGGAAGGTCTCGCAGGCAGGTACATCACAGCCGAGGACGTCGGCACGACGGTTGCGGACATGGAGATCGTCGCAACGGAAACGAGTCATGTGTCGGGGCTGTCGAGGGATCGGGGCGGCTC
>CAZYGP010000021.1:0-16175 GCA_964647265.1 uncultured Acidimicrobiaceae bacterium
TCGTTGCGGTACGCGGATGTCCGAAACGAGGAAGGTGGCTCCTTCGAACGACCGCAAAGGAGCCACCTCCGAGGCAGACCTCGGGGGTGGGGTGGAGAATGGGACTCCACCCCACCCTCTCCCGCAGCTCGGCACCGAACCCCTGAAAGGTGCCGTGTTCCGCTCGCGCTGCGAGGTGGGTATCAGCGAACGGTGGAGACGTGCTGGCGGCACACCCGCTCTCTGACAGTGGGAACCCTACGAGGCGAGTGTGAACCGAGGATGACCGGGAGGCGACCTCGGGATGATTCCTCGACCGGAAGGGAGCGAGCGGAGCTCGCAACACCAGGTCGAGTCAGCGATAGCGCCAGACGATGCGGCCCATCGACGGGTCGTATGCGGAGACGTCGACCTCGACCGAGTCGCCGGGGATGATCCGAATCATGCGACCCTTGCGCATCTTGCCGGAGGCGCGTGCGGTCACCTCGTGGCCCGTCTCGAGCTTCACCCGAAACGTTGCGTTCGGGAGCGTCTCGACGACGACCCCCTTCGCCCTGAAGTAATCGTCCTTGCCTGCGATGAGTGTCTCCAATCGGTTCGGCGCGTCACACCGGTGTCACGCGCCGCTCGGATACCCGCATCGTAGCGGTACACACGACGTCACGGCACTCGGGTGTCAGACGAGGAAGGGATTCGGCACCATGCCGATGATCCTTCCCGATCCATCGATGACCGGGATCGGGGAGCCGTCGAAGAACCCTCGAACGTCCTCCACGGCTTCGACCGGCTCTGCCGCATCGACCGAGACGGGAGGATGCATCACGTCTCGCATGGTCAGGTCGTCCTCGACGCCGGCGAGCTCGTCGGAACGTACCACGCCGACGAGGGCGCCATGGTCGGCGACCGCTACCACCGAGTGTCGGATCACCCGTCGTGCGTCCGCGACGGACATCTGGGCACCGACGATCGATTCGTGATCGTCCGTGGCGACATGGAAGCAGCGTGCTGGCGCCGACCTCACGACCAGGACGCCTGATGGTGCCGAGACCGTCAGCCGATGCCCGGGTCCGTAGATCTGGCGCTGGAACCACGATCCTCCGGGAGCGCCGACGACGAGCAGGGTGGTGGGATCGAGATCCTCGACGAGCTTGACGGCGCTGTCCCCACGCACGGCATTCGTCTCCACGGAGGCGAAGGGACGAGTGAGCTCGACGAGGCGGTCGAGGGTGGCGTCATGCTCGTCATCCGATCGATACACGGACGACGCGACGACGGGAACCGCCATCGTCGTTCCGAGACGAGCGGCCACGGCGACGGCGAACGGGGAGTGGGGCCCTTCACCAACGGCCACGGCGATTCGGTCGACGGTTGCGACCTCGACGGATTGGGGGACGACGACGGGAACGAGGTCGAAGCTCGTGAGCTTGCGGGTCACGACGGCATCGACACGCCCATTGATGCAGGTGGAGCGAAGGTCACCCTCGATCCGCATGGCCTGACCGCCGGCGAGGAGGTCGGCGACCTCGGAACAGCCGACCCCCCGCGTCCACGCGACGCGGCGGAGAGCCTCATTCTTCGGCGCTGGCCGGGCGTTCATGCCGGTGCTCGATCAGACATCGACGGGCGTCTCGAAGCCAGCGGGCTTCACCGCGAGAACCGGTACATCGATGGTTCCGAGCAACTGCTCAGCGGTGTTCCCGACGAACATGCCCTTGAGTCCGGTCCGAGCGATCGTCCCCATGACGACCACGCCCGGTCGGATCACTTCCAACGCCGCGGGGACAACGACACCAGCCTCTCCCCGCTCCAGGTGGATCTGCACGTCGACGCCGTCATCGGGGAGAAAGTCCATCAGCTGGTCCAATCGATCGCTCGCATGGCGGTATGCCTCCTCCGACATGGCGTCCACTTGCTCGGAGGGCAGACGGTACCGGCCGCGCCGCATCAGCGACTCACCTTCGAGTCTCCATGCATGGATCACATGGAGGACGCCACCGTGCATCACTGCCAACGACGATCCGAGGTCGAGCAGGGTCACGTCGAGCGAAGCCTGCGTCACCTCCCCGTCGAACGGTCCCACGGCGACCGCGACGTCCGGACCGGGAGCGGCGTTCCCCGTCTCGACCCAGACGGGAACGGGACACTTCCGCAGCAGATGCATCGCCATGGAGGATCCAGCAAGGCCCATGCGACGCGACGAGACGTCGGTTCCGACAATCACAAGGTCGTGGACAACACGGACGACCCTACGGATCACCTCGATGAACCCGACACCTGCTGCAACGGCGACATCCACCGGGATGTCGGTGACCCGCGACGCGAGTGCCTCCAGTTCGTCACGGCGCGCCTGAATCAGGTGGACATGAAGGTCGAAGTCCCCAGCTTCGCCGACGCGCGTCGACTCGGGCCGACTCACATCCACAGCGTCGAACACGGTGAGGCGCGCACCGTTTCGCCTCGCAAGATCGGCCGCATGGTCGAGTAGGGGTGCAGAGTCGATGTCAGCGCTCGCGACGACGAGAAGGTTCTTGAAGCGGTTCACGAGGATCCCCCCGCCTCGGTGAGGAGACGAGCGTCTGGGACGAGGTCCATGAAGTCGATGTGGCGCTCCATCGGATGCGATGAGCGGCTCCGGTCGTGGACCTCATAGTGGTTGCGTCGTCCGACGCGCTCGTGGGAGATGAATCCAGCGGCCTCGAGCTCGGACACGATGCGATGCGCGGCGCGCTCGGTGATGCCGGATCGCGCAGCGATCTCCCTCATTCGGATCGTCGGTTGTACCGCGATGCACATCAGCACGTGGGCATGGTTCGTGAGGAGCGACCAGCCCCCCGGATGTCGACGCTCGACCATCTCGCCCCCTCAGTACCTCGACGTGATGAATGTATTCGTTTGCATGAAACCGATGACAGTATTCTACCCGAGTCCACGACAGGTGCAATGGCTGTTGCACACATCGATCTCGCAGCCTGACACACCCGGCCGACCAGATCCCGGCATGGACACGGTACCCACCGACACCGGCGACGCTTACCATCGGACCCGGCTGCACCGGGAATGCCCCACGCAGGATCCGGGTCCGATCAGCCTCGGGGACTTCGAAAGCGCGTAGTCGTCGATCCCGGGAACACAGGCGAACAAGGCAGAACCAGACCGGCCAATGGCACTCACGATCTCGATCGCAGGCTACTTCGTCATCGCTGCGCTGGTTTGGGCGTTGGGTGATCGCTTGGGGCGTGCCAACACCGTGCTCGCATCCCTCCCGTATGGGCTCCAACTCGTCATCGTCGGGACCCTCTGGACTTCGCGTGCCGACACGGACGTGTATGTCATCGACTGGATCCCATCCCTCGGTGTTGCGATCGGCATCCGCGTCGACACGTTGACGCTCCTGCTGACCGCGGTCGTTGCCGGCATCGGCCTGCTCATCGTTGTGTACACCGACCGGTACTTCGCGGACGACGCCCGCCGCGGGAGGTTTCTTGCCCTCATGTCCGTGTTCACGGCGGGCATGGCGGGCATCGTCGCGTCCGATGAGATCTTCGGCCTGTTCGTGTTCTGGGAGGTGACCACGGTTGCGTCGTACCTGCTGATCGGGTTCGACGACGAGCTTGCCACTGCGCGTTCAGCGGCTCTCCAGGCGGTCCTCGTGACCACCGCGGGGGGACTCGCCATGCTCGCCGGCTTCGTACTCCTCGCCGCCGAGGCCGGTACGACGAGCATCGCTGCCATCGTGGAGGCTCCGCCCACGGGAACTGCGGTTACGATCGCCCTCTGCCTCATCTTCCTCGGCGCATTCACCAAGTCTGCCCAATTCCCATTCCACTTCTGGCTGCCCGGAGCGATGGCGGCCCCGACCCCTGCTTCGGCGTACCTCCACTCGGCAACGATGGTCAAGGCGGGGATCGTGCTCCTCCTGTTCCTCGCTCCGGGATTCGCCGACACGTCGCTCTGGCTGTGGGTCGTGACGGGGACCGGACTCGTGACGATGGTCGTCGGCGCCGTCGTTGCGCTTCGACAGCACGATCTCAAGCTTCTGCTCGCATACGGAACGGTCAGCCAGCTCGGGTTCATGACTGCCCTCATCGGCCTCGGATACACGGCCAGCGCCCTCGCCGTCCTGATCGCGCACTCCTTGTTCAAGGCCGCCCTCTTCCTCGTGACGGGCGTTGTCGACAAGGTGTCGGGCACCCGTGACATACGCACGCTGACCGGTGTGGGCGACCGCTACCGCATCCTCGGTGCCGTTGGCGCCGTTGCGGCGGCGTCCATGGCAGGTGTGCCACCGCTGCTCGGGTTCGTGACAAAGGAGGCAGCATTCGACTCGCTCATCGCAGACGGTGCATGGGTCGCTCTGACGACGATCGCAGCCGCCTCCGTTTTCACGGTGACATATGCGGCACAGTGGTGGTTCGGGGCGTTCGGGCGCAATCCCCGGGCCGAGCAGCTCGACCTTCGCCCAGCGTATCCACTGATGGTGGCGCCCACGGCGATCCTTGCAGCGGCGACCGTCCTCCTGGGTCTCAGCCCGGGTCGGCTCGGAGCCGTCGTGTCGGACGCCACGGGGCAGTCCTTCAAACTCGTCCTCTGGCCAGGGTTCAAGCCTGCGCTCGCGCTCTCGGCGATCGTGCTCGTCGCAGGCGTCGCGGCGTTCACGGCGATCCGCGCACGCGGGATCGACTCGCTGCCGTCTGCGGCACATCTGGGGATACCCACGGGTGCAGGGTTCTATGAAAGGAGCCTGCGTGGCCTCAATGCCACGGCCGACCTCGTGACCGGGGTCGTGCAGACGGGGTCGCTCCCGATCTACCTCGCGATCATCGTGACGTCCGTGCTCTTCATCCCGGCGGTGACGTGGGCCTTCGCCGGCAGCGCACCGCTCACCCTCCCGGTGCTCAACGGTCCTGCAGAAGTCGTGCTCGGTGGCGTGGCGATGGCAGGTGCGATCGCAGCCACCAGGGCGCAGCGGCGTATGGCAGCCGCCCTCCTCCTCGGGGTCGTCGGCTACGCCCTCGCAGGCATCTTCGTCGTGTTCTCGGCGCCTGACCTCGCCATGACCCAGCTTCTCATCGAGACCCTCACCGTCGCCCTCTTCGCACTCGTCCTCGTCAAGCTCCCGCGCTTCTTCGGGAGGGATACGGGGTCGCTTCCCCAGGCAACGAGGGTCGCTGTCGCGACGTTCGCGGGCCTGGTGGTCACCGCAGGGGCACTCATCACAACCACCGTGCAACCGGATCGATCCCTGACCCGCATCTACGTCGAGGAAGCCCCCGGCGCGGGCGGTAACAACGTCGTCAACATCATCCTCACCAACTTCCGCGCCCTCGACACGCTCGGCGAGATCACCGTGCTCGCTGCCGCAGGCATCGGCATCTCGGCGTTGGTGCTCTCGGTTGCCAAGCGCAGGGACGAGGGTCGATCGTGAACATTCGCCCGTCCCCCCTCCTAGCAACAGGTACCCGCACGATGGTCCCAACCCTCGTGCTCTTTTCGATCTACCTCGTCGTCGTCGGCCATGACGTACCTGGTGGCGGCTTCTCAGGAGGACTCATCGCATCGGCCGCACTGCTGTTGATCTTCCTCTCGTTCGGTGCCCGTGGACTCCGGAAGTTCCTTCCGATCGATCCCGAGACGATCATCGGATTGAGCCTCGGCATTGCCATCCTCGCCGGTCTCGTTGGGCTGTTCATCGAGGGAACGTTCCTCACATACACCTACGGTGCCGTCACCGTCCCCCTCGTCGGGGAGATCAAACTGTCCTCACTGCTTCTGTTCGACCTCGGTGTCTATGGCCTCGTCGTCGGGCTCATCGCCACCGCGACGCTGCGCCTAGGGGCTGAGCGGCCATGACGTGGGTCATCGCGATCACCGCAGGCGTCCTGTTCGCCGCAGGCACCTATCTGATCCTTCAGAAGCTCCTGACCCGCATCGTCGTCGGGCTCGGCTTGATCGGCCACAGCGCGAACCTGATCATCCTCGGATCCGGTGACCCCGCCGGAGCCCCGCCCGTCATCGAGCAGGGTGTCCGTGGGCCATATGCCGATCCACTCGAGCAGGCGCTCGTCCTCACCGCGATCGTCATCACTTTCGGGATCACGGCCTTCCTCCTCGCTCTCGCATACCGAACCTCGACCGAGCAGGGCTCTGACGAGGTCGAGGACGACATCGAGGACCTGAGAATCGCACGGCGGGGCGACCAATGACGACGATGGCCACCCTGCCGATCATCATCCCCCTCGTCGCCGCGGCGTCGACCCTGATCCTGCTTCGGAGCCTGACAGCGCAGCGGGTGATCGGGCTCAGCGCGTCGGCGGCGTCGGCGCTGATCGCACTGTGGCTCGTGGTGACGGTCGACAACGAGGGTCCGATCGTTGTCGAGGTCGGCGGGTGGGCGCCGCCGGTGGGTATCGCCCTCGTCGCCGACCGCCTTGCGGTCCTGCTCCTCGCGACGTCGACCATCGCCCTGCTCGCAGTCCTCGTCTACGCAGTGAGCCAACGCTCGACCGATGAGGAATTCAACGGCTTCCATGCCGTGTACCAGATGCTCGCCGCCGGTGTCGCCCTGTCGCTTCTCACAGGCGACCTCTTCACGCTGTTCGTGGCATTCGAGATCATGCTCACATCGAGCTATGTGCTCCTCACCCATCGGGCGACCGGCGGTGAGACACGGGCGACGATCAGCTATGTGGTGATCGGACTCGTCGCTTCCGTCCTCCTGCTCGTCACCATCGGCCTGTTGTACTCCGTGACGGGCACGGTGAACATCGCGGACCTCGTCGTGAAGCTCGACGATGTCCCCGGCGGGTTGCGCGCAGGGCTCGGCTGGCTGCTCTTCATGGTGTTCGGCATCAAGGCGGCCATCTTCCCCCTCTTCTTCTGGCTGCCTGACTCGTATCCGCTCGCTCCCACGCCCGTGACTGCCCTCTTCGCTGGTCTCCTGACCAAGATCGGCGTCTACGCCATCGTGAGAACACAGGTTCTGCTGTTCCCGAGCGACGGACCTGTGACTCTGATGCTCGTGATTGCCGGCCTGACCATGGTCGTCGGCGTCCTCGGCGCGATCGCACAGAAGGACATCAAGCGAATCCTGTCATTCCACATCGTGAGCCAGATCGGCTACATGATCATGGGCCTCGGGTTCTTCACCGTCGCCGGTGTGACGGCCACGATCGTGTTCATCGTGCACCAGATCATCGTGAAGGCATCGCTCTTCCTCGTCGGCGGCCTTGTCGAGGAGTCCGAGGGCACAGGCGCGATCGACAAGGTCGACGGCGTCGCCGGCAGATCCCCGCTCATCGCAGTCCTCTTCTTGCCCGCCGCCCTCAGCCTGGCCGGGTTCCCCCCGTTCTCGGGATTCGTCGGCAAACTCGCGCTCGTCGAGGCTGGATTCGAGTCGGGCGCCTGGGCCATCGTCGGCGTCTCATTGTTCGCCAGCGTCCTCACGCTGTTCTCCATGACGAAGATCTGGTCGGGGATCTTCTGGGGGAAGCCCAGGGACACCCGACCTGCTCGGTTCCCTCCGGGGATGGCCCTCGCCACCGGATCGTTGGTCGTCGTCGGCATCGTCATCGCCATCGGTGCACAGCCCCTGATCGAGTACGCGGGGCGCGCCGCCACGGACCTCATGACGGAAGGCGCGTACGGTGAAATGGTGCTCGGGGTGGGTCGATGACCATCGCCGTCGCCATCGCAGGAGCCCTCCTCGTCATTGCTGCCGTACCCGCGGTGATCCGCGTCGCAATAGGACCATCGATCGCCGACCGGATGGTCGCACTCGACACGCTCGTGTTCATCGGCGTCGGGGGACTCGGCCTGTTCATCGTCGAGACCGGCGACGTCACCTACGTCCCCGTACTCGTCATCGCCGTGGTGACCGCATTCATCAGCACCATCGTGGTCGCCAGGTACATCGAGACGGAGAGACCACGATGATCGTGGACATCGTCGCGGGAACCGTCGTCGTCGCCGGCGCGGCGCTGATGGCCCTCGGATCCTATGGTCTCCTTCGGTTCCCCGATGTCTTCACTCGCATGCACGCCGCGACCAAGGCGGCAGCCGTCGGGGTGATCGGGACGACAATGGCCGCGACACTCCAGGCCGGTGGGTTGAGTGGGACGTTCATACTCCTGATCGTCGTCGCCCTGCTCTTCCTCTCCGGTCCCCTCGGCATGAGCCTCCTCGCACGTGCCGCATACCACGACGTCGACACCCAACGCTTCCGCAACACGCGGGAGCTCTCGGTAGCCCTGCCGAGAGAAGAGACGACGGCGACGACCCGCGGGAGCGGAACCAGCCCGTTCCTGGCGATATGGCTGCTGCTCGTGTGGCTCGCCGCGTTCGGATCGCTCGCCCCGAACGTCGTGATCGGGGGCATCGTCGTCGCCAGCGGACTCGCGTGGGCGCTGCGGTCAATCGCACCACGGTGGCCGGGCGCACTCGTCCATCCCATCGGTGCACTGCGATTCATCGTCCACTTCACCGGCCGCATGATCGTCTCGACATGGGAGGTCATCGTCTCGCTGTGGGTGCCCACAGACGAGCTCAAGCCCGCGATCCTCGAGATACCGCTCCGCGTGCACACTCGTAACGAGTTGACCCTGCTCATGAACTGCATCTCGTTCACGCCGGGCACCGTGGCGCTCGAACTCCACGGCAACCGCCTGTATGTCCACGTGCTCAGCACCGACGATCCGAGCGAGGTCATCGCCGAGATCAAGGAGATGGAGTCGAGAATCATGGCCGCATTCAGCAATGCGGGTCGCGATGTCGGTCCTCTCTCGAGCCCGGATCTCGGGAGCGGACCACCACCGTGAGCGAGTCGCAATGCAGATCGGCGGATCGCCGACGTCGCGCCTCGCGATCGTCGACGCCGGGACCCGAAGCACCGGACTCCCGGGCGAACGGTTGCGGTGATCCAGCGCCGGAGGACCGCCCCGGTGGCTGAGACGGTCCATCGAGGCGTGGCCGTCATACCGATGCGGAACCGGGTCATCCTGGCCGTCCTCACGGCCTCCGTCGGATGGGGACTCGCAGGTGTCGGGACGAGGGCGGCGTACGAACTCGGCGCGTCCACCCTGACCGTCCTCGCGATCCGTACGGCGGTCGCGATGGTCGCACTCGTCGCTTTCACGACTGTGACACGGGTGTCACCAACGCGGCTCGCGTGGCGTCACGGCGCCATCGTCGGGGCGTTGAGGATCGGGCTCGCTCCCTTGTTGTTCATGAGCTCCCTCAACTACATCTCTGCAGGCGTCGAAGGCCTCATCATCACCCTGGTACCTGCCACCACCGCCGTGATGGCGGCTGTCCTGATCAGCGAACGGGTCACACGACGCCAGATCACGGGCCTCCTGATCGGTCTCGTCGGTACCACGCTGATCGCGCTCTCGGGTGAGAGCGGCCTTGGCACGGAGGGCGACGTGGTTGCCGGTTTCCTGTTCGCGGGTGCCGGTGTGATCGTCGGGTCACTCTCTGGAGTGCTCCAGCGGCGATTCGCTCCACTCCACGACACTGCTGAGCTCGCGCTTCCCATGTTCATATCGGGACTCGCCCTTGCGCTCGTGGTCGGCATCATCACCGGCTTTGAAGCCACGGGCGGATTCAGTGCAGACCTGTGGGTGCTCCTCATCATCCTCGGATTGGGCTCGACGCTCCTCCCGTTCGGCGCAACCCTCTACGCATCGAAGCACGCATCGGCCATGATCGTCGCAATCACCGGCTACATAGCACCACTCGTCGCGGTGATCGGTGGTGTCCTGATCCTCGATGAGAAGCTGACCGGAGTGATCCTGGTGGGCGGTGCCCTCGCTTCGATCGGTGTGGCCCTCGTGGGCGGTGTCCGCAGAACGACGACCTGACCGAAGGCGAGAACGGCCCAACCGGTGCCGTACCCTGCACCGTAGAAAGGCCATGCGCATGCCACCTTCCATCGACATCCGCTCGCGCATCGCCAACGCGACCGCCGGCCTCTTCGCCCATGCCGAATACCCCCTCTCCCACTCGCTCGACCACCCCGGCGATCCGGGGCTCTTCGGTCCCGATTCGGCGACGTGGGAGGTGATGGGCGACGTGGCAACCTTCGTCGGAGGTATCCGTGCGCTCCTCGTCCAGGCAGCCCATCCCGAGGTCGTCGCCGGCGTTGCAGACCACTCGTCATACGAGGAAGACCCGCTTGGGCGTCTCTCGCGAACGAGCGCATACGTGACCGCCACCGCATTCGGAGCCATGCCGGAGGTGGAGCAGGCGATCGAGGTCGTTCGCGGGGCCCACCGCCCCGTTCGTGGGGTATCGCACCGGGGGGAGTCGTACTCCGCGTCCGGCTCGCAGTTCGCTGCGTGGGTGCACAACGCGCTGATCGACTCGTTCCTGACCGCCCATCAGGTGTTCGGTCCGCAACCGCTCGAACCCTCGAGGGCCGATGCGTTCGTCGCCGAGCAGACCGTGCTCGGGGGCATGCTCCATGCCAGGGATTTGCCGGCGACCGGTGAAGACCTCGCGTTGTGGGTGGCGTCGCATCCCGAGGTCGGGTGGTCTCCCGGCATGGAGAGCGCTGTCTCGTTCCTCAGGAAGCCGCCATTGCCGCTCGGCATCGATGCGGGGTATCGCGTCCTGTTCCACGCTGCGGCAGCGACGCTCCCCCTCCGGATCTCCTCGTTGCTCGGCGTTCGTAGGGTCCCGGGGGCGATACCCGCAGGCAGGTCGATGATCGCCATGCTCCGTTGGTCCATGGGGTCATCACCTTCGTGGTGGCTGGCACTCGAACGGGTCGACGCGGACATGCCGGAGGGGGTTCGGTTCCGCAGACCCCCGGCCGCCGTCGGAGCGGCCGAACGATGGGACATCGATCACCGCTGAGAAACGAAGCCGTTCGCGATCGCCGACATCCTGACCGCTGCCGCGAACTCCGCCGAGATCCGACGGACCTGTCCCAACCGAGCCTTCGAGTACCCGGCTACCTGTCGACGTGATGCCCGACGACCCCCACCAGGGCCAGCCGACCGTCACCGAAGGCGCCCTCGATGAGTTCGTCCAACGAGAGGTCGGGGAACATCTTCGATATCGCACCATCGACCCACAGGGACGCGAGTCCGTGCACCACGCTCCACAGGCACACCGCAAGCACCGGTGCCTGATCTGAGGGCACGACCCCAGAAGTGACGAGTTCTCCGACCATGCCGTTCAGGAGATCCATGGCACCGTTCTCCTCGAGTTCATCGTGGGAGGCGTCATCGACAGCGTCGAGGCCACTGCGGAACATCACATCGAAGTGAGCACGGTGCTCGTCCGCGAAACGCACATAGGTCGCTCCGGCCACTGCCAACTGTGCATCTGGTGGAGCCTCACCGAGTTCCTCCAATGCCTCGGACATCTGCCGACCGAGCAGGCCGAAACCCTGATGGCAGTAGGCAGCGATCATCCCGTCCTTGTCACCGAAGTGGTGGGCGGGAGCCGAGTGGGATACACCTGCTCGGCGTGCCGCTTCGCGGAGGGTGACATTGGCAGCGCCCTTCTCCTCGACGATCTCACCAACGGCAGCGAGCAGTGCCGTGGGGAGGTCACCGTGGTGGTATCGATCCTGGGGTGCGCCGACTGTCACGCTCACATCATATCCGATGCTCTCGTTGAAATCTTGTCAGTGTCAACATTGAACTTGACACTGTCCACATCGGTGATATCTTGTCGCTGTCAAGTTGACGTTGTCAAGATGATTCCCACCAGGAAGGCCTCCCATGCTCCCCATCCACACAAGACGCCGCATCTTCACCACCCTCGGCTCCCGTCCGTCGTGGGTCTTCGTGGCAGCGCTTCTCGTGACCGGTCTGCTCGCGGTCCCCTTCGTCGGGATGCAGCCGGACGCAACAGCATCCCAAGAGCCGGGAGGAACGATCTTCGAGGCTCGCGACCGCATCGAGGAGAGATTCGTCTCGACCGTACTCCCGATCGGAGTGATCATCGAGGCAGCAGACGGATCGATCACCGACAAGGCCGTCCTCACGGACCTCCTCGCCGCAGGCGAGCGCCTCCGGAACGACCCCGATCTCGCGGGGACGATGCTGAGGACCTTTGTCCCCGAGGCCGGCGTCGACCTCCACGGAGTCCTGACGATCGCAGACCTCGTGGAACACGCCTTGCCCTCGGGCATCGCCACGGCAAGTCAGGGCGACATCGATGCTGTCGTGACTGCGCTCATCGACACGTTCGGGACCGAGTCCTCGACACTGTCGTTGTCCATCGATTCGACGTTCGACGAGCAGCTCGACCGTTGGCGTATACCTGCCATCACGACGTTCGCACTTGCGGACAACACAGTGCTCGACTTCCCGACAGGTGGAGTCACCCTCGGTGCCGACACCGAACCGGAGGAGTACAAGCGAGCGGTCGTCGAAGCCATGCGCAGCGCGTCAGGCTCCTATCGGAACTGGGGGATCGCGATCGATGTCAACCTCACATCGGCGGAGCAGGGCGAGACGGCGGGCCCGTTTATCGGGTTCACCATCCTGGCCATCCTCGCCATCGTCGGAATCACCTTTCGCTCGTACTGGGTGATGGCGGTGTCCGGGGCGGCACTGTCCGCGATGATCATCTGGCTGTACGGCATCGCGAACCTCATCGGACTGAAGGACGACCTCATCCTCGGTCTGATCGTCCCCATCGCCATGGTCTCGTTCGGCATCGATTTCGCCTTCCACTCGGTCGGGAGGTACCGGGAGGAGCGTGCGCTCGGTCACCGTCCGATGGGCGCGTTCGTCGTGGGTATGACGGGTGTGGCGGGAGCTCTCACCCTCGCCCTGGTATCCGACGCCATCGCCTTCCTGTCCAACACGATCTCCGGAATCGAATCGATCATCCAGTTCGGCGTCGGGACGGCAATCGCGCTGGCATCGGCATACATCCTTCTCGGCTTCGTGACGCCACTCGCAGTCGCCTCAATCGAGGAACGGGTCGGCGATGGCCATCGAACCCGCAGGGCCACCGCTGTCGGCTTCGGCGGTTCCGTCCTGGCCGGCACGTTCGCAATGGTCGTATCGCTGCTCCTCGTGTTCATCGCTCCAGCCGCAGGCGTCGCAGCACTCTTCGCGTACGTGATGACCATGGTCATCCTCCCGGCCAGGCTCGTTCGTCCGTCGGAGGTCACGGCGGCCCGCAAGGCAGGTCCGAGTCGGTTCGCCCAGCTGCTCGCGACGATTGCAGTTGCGTTGACCCGCAGGTGGCGCGTCGTCCTGGGTGCCGCGACACTCGTGACTGTCGGAGCGACGGCGCTGGCGGTCCAGGTCCCGACCGAGTTCGACGTGAAGGACTTCTTCAGCTCCGACACGGACTTCGTCGTGGGTCTGGACAAGGTGGGAGAGCATCTCGGCGACCTCGCGGGCGAGCCGGCCCAGATCTCCATCGAAGCCGACATCACCGATCCCGCGGTTGTTGGGGCCATCGCACAGTTCCAGTCGGATCTGATCGCCGTCGAGGCACCCACATTGGCCCGCGACTCGACCGGCGTGCTGACGAACGGCGGTGTGGTCGACCTCCTCGAGGACATGTGGGCATCCCCGGTGGCTCGGGCAGTCATCTCCGAGCGGATGGGTGTGACGATCACCGATGGTGATGGCGATCGCGTCCCCGACACGTCGCAACAGCTGTCTGCGATCTATGCCGTGGCCAGGGAGATAGGCGTTCCGATCGATGAGACCAGGTCTCTGAGGACGCCACAGGTCGTGTCGACGGACATCTGGCTGTCCGAGGAAGGATCGACCGGTGCCACGATCATCTCGGTCGGGCTGCTCGACACGGTGCGCCAGGAATCGGTCGTCGAGTCGAGAGACGCGCTGGCACCCCTCGTCGAAGGACTCGAAGCTCGACTGTCCGAGCTCGATCCCGCCGCACAGGTTGTCGTGACCGGGGACCCGGTCGTACGACAGGAGAGCCTCGAGGCGGTGTCACGGGCGCTGAGGCTGTCGTTGCCCCTCTCGGTCGTGTTGTGCCTCATCGTGGCATCGCTGTTCATGCGTTCTGTGCGACTGGGCCTCGTGTCGATCGTGCCGATCCTGATGACCGTGTCAATCCTCTACGGCTTCATGAACCTCGCAGGGTTCTCGATCAACATCGTCACGGCGACGATCGGCGCCGTATCGATCGGCATCGGCATCGACTTCGCGATCCACTACACGATGCGCTACCGCGAGGAGCTCGCGGCTGTCGGTGACCGCATCGAGGCGATACGCCGGACGAGCAGAGGGACCGGAGTCGCCCTCGTCGCGTCCGCATCGTCGAGCGTCGTCGGGTTCGGGATCCTCTCGCTGGCGCCGATGCCGCTGTTCGCGTCGTACGGGCTCTTGACGGCGGTCATGATCGCGATCGCGGCCGGAGCCACGCTGATCGTGCTCCCGAGCCTCTTGATGATGGTGACGAAGGACGAGCTCAGTCACGCACCGGCAGCGGAGGAACTCGTCACCGTTTGAGGCACATGCACGTGCGATCGGGGGGCCGCACGGGCGCCTCCTTCGGTGCTAGTCGGATGCGGACCTCCATGCATCGCGAAGGGAAACCTTGGCTCCCGTGCGGAGGGCCGCACCGCGATAGACCCTCGCGCCGAAGGCGACGAGGAGTGCAATGGCCCCCACGGCGATCACCACGGCCAGCACGACCTCCCACCACTCCGCGTTCCCGGCGTTGATTCGCCACGGCATGATGATCGGGGACCACAGGGGCACGAATGATGCGACGCGAACAAGCGGGGACACTTCACTGGTGGAGGTCGAGGTGATCGTGACGAGGAAGTACGCCGGCATGATCGCGAACGCCGGGATGTACGCCACCGACTGCAGGTCCTCTTGGCGCGAGATCGTGGCGCCGAGGGTCGCATAGATGAAGCTGTACACGAGGTCCCCGAGGACGAACCAGAAGACGAGCCATACCACGGCCGTGATGCCGATCGAGGTGAGGCCAGGCACCCCGAGGTCGGGCAGGGGAACCACAGTGAGCCCGATCACCACGGCGAGTGCAATCGCCGCCATCTGGACGAGGCCGAGTGCACCGATGCCCAGCACCTTCCCGATGAGCAGCGAGGTCGTCCTCACCCTCGCCAGGATGACCTCGACGACCCGATTCTGCTTCTCTTCGACGATGCCCATCGCAACGAACTGACCGAAGATCATGATGGCGGTCAGCAGGATGAGGGCGGCGGCGAACGACGCTATGCCACGCGCGATCTCGTCGGGGTCCGTCGGATCGAGTTCGAGGACGCTGATGTCGATCGGCGCCAGGATCTGGGCGACCTCCTCCCCCGTCAATCCGAGCTCGGTGGCGAGGTCGGCGCGAACGGCAGCGTTCGCTGCGGCCGTGAAGACGGCAGTCACGGTGGCAGACGCCCCCTGATTCGAGACGATGGTGGAACCGTCGACCAGCGCTGCGTCGACATCCCCCGCCTCGACAGCGGACACTGCGTCATCGCTCGTACCGAGCTCCGTCACGGTCACGTCGAGATCGAGGGTCAGCGCCGCCTCCTCGATGTACCGATCGATGTCCGAAGGTGAATCACCGGCGATACCCAGCGGCGTCGCCTGCTCTTCGGTTCCGACCAGCGACAGGAGGGCGATGCCTCCGACGATCAGCAACCCGATGAACCCCATCGTCGTGAGGAAGACCTTGCTCCGCGCCCTCTCGATGAACTCGCGTCGCGCAATGATGGCCACCTGCCTCCAGTAGCTCACGTCGTGACCGCCTCCCGGAAGATGTCCGATAGGGCCGGCGGCTCGTAGGAGAATCGGGTGATCGTCCCCGCCTCCTGCGCAAGGCGGAGAACGGCCTCGACGTCGACCGATGCGTCGATGATGTGGTGCGACCGGGTCCCCGTTCCCACCCTCCGTGCGGCATCAATCGGTGGATCCCACAGCGCACCGTCCACCCAGATCTCGACTCGTCGATAGTCGGCGTCATCACGGATCGTGTCGAGCGACCCTCGGACGACGACCGAGCCCTGGTGGATGATCACCACGTCCTCGCAGATGTACTCGACGAGGTCGAGCTGGTGCGAGGAGAACAGGATGGCGGCGCCACGCTCGGAGAACGACTCGAGGACCGCTCCGAGCGATTCGACACCGACCGGATCGAGCCCTGCGAACGGCTCATCGAGCACGAGGACGTCGGGATCGTGCAGTATTGCGGCCGTCAGTTGGATGCGTTGTTGGTTTCCGTGGGAGAGC
>CAZYGP010000022.1:0-264 GCA_964647265.1 uncultured Acidimicrobiaceae bacterium
CGCAAGTGGGCCTACGTCCGACTGGAGGGTCGCGCGTTCGGCGACGTGCCACTGAACCTCGAGTACAAGCTCGAGGTGTGGGATTCCCCGAACTCCGCTGGTGTGATCATCGATGCGGTCCGGTGCGCCAAGCTGGCGCTCGATCGCGGCATGTCCGGTCCGCTCCTCGCACCGTCGTCGTACTTCATGAAGTCCCCGGCCGTGCAGTACCACGACAGCGTCGCACACGACAACGTCGAGGCATTCATCGCCGGAGAGGATCCC
>CAZYGP010000022.1:274-15684 GCA_964647265.1 uncultured Acidimicrobiaceae bacterium
CGCCCCTTCCGCGTATCATCGTGTCCGGTCAGAACGGCCAGATCACGGGCACGAGCAGGAGAGCGGCGGCCATGAAGAGGAGGAGCATCGGGAGTCCGAGCTTCCAGTAGTCCCTGAACTCGTATCCGCCCGGTTCCATCACCATCAGATTTGCAGGCGTCGCCACAGGAGTCAGGAACGACGCTGCTGCGGCAATCGTGACGGTCATCAGCACCGGCCGGACCGACACCCCGAGGTCGGCCGCCGCGGTCACAGCGATCGGGATCACAATCAGCGCGGTGGCCATGTTCGAGATCAGCTGGCCGAACACGGCCGTGATGACGAAGAGACCGAGCAGCAAGGCGTACGGGCTCGAGTCCCCGACGA
This sequence comes from uncultured Acidimicrobiaceae bacterium, assembly GCA_964647265.1. Classification (GTDB taxonomy): domain Bacteria; phylum Actinomycetota; class Acidimicrobiia; order Spongiisociales; family UBA5794; genus SZUA-442. Next base: position 641 of record CAZYGP010000022.1, read on the forward strand.
CGCCCAACAACCCGTCGGCGATCGTGTCCGCAGCTCCAGACGTCTCGACGGCCGTCGACAGGGGAAGCATCGCACCGACCAGGATGACCGTGGTCCAGTTGATACCGCGGTAGGCCTGCTGCACGGTCATCACCTTCGACAGGACCATCGCGATCGCAGCTACCAGCGCCGCAGCGGCGGCCGGGACGACGTTGAAAGCGAGGAGGACGACCATGCCGAGGAGGATCGCAATCGACCGCTTCGCCCGGGGACCCATGGCAACGGCCTGACGCCTGATGAGCGCGGGAGAGTCAACGACCAGGAACTCTTCGCTCTCCGTCGCGGCATCGAGTGCGTCCCAGGCGCCCTGCACGAGCAGCGTGTCACCCGGTGCGAGCACGGTCGTTCCCTGGTGCTGGTTCTCGCCGTTGCGCTGGACGGCGAGGATGACGAAGTCACCGCTCGCCGTGACCATGCCCGGAAACACTGTCTCGCCCACGATCGCCGAGCGCGGGGGCACCACGACCTCGGCGATACCCGTGACCCTGTCGAAGGGGTCCGGTCCCTCGACCCTGCCCGGAAGGACCTCGAGTCCGAAGGCATTCGCAAAGCGCTCCACAGACCCCGGGGCTCCCCCGACGGCGATGACGTCACCCGGCTCGAGTGGGGCGTCGGGTTGCCTGTCGGGATCGGTCGACTGGACCGCCACGAGAGTCACGTCCTCGTGGGCCGAAGCATCGATTTCCCCGCCCCTCAGGCCCACGACCGATGACCCCTCGCCGACCGACAGGCGCCTGACGGCAGATCCGAGACCGTATTGGTCCACGACGGTTCGGCAGTGGTCGGTCAGGTTCGGGGGCAACGAGTCGGGAGTGCGGGCCGGAAGCAGTCTGGATCCGAGCAGGGCGACGATGCCGATCACGCCCGCGACGATCGGGATACCGACGAGGGCGAATTCGAAGAAACCGAAGCCCGCCTCGCCTGCGTCGACAGCGGCGTCAACCACGAGGATATGGACCGGGGTTCCGGTGAGCGCCAGCATCGACCCTGCGTGTGCCCCGAACGCCAGCGGCATGAGCCACCGCGACGGCGGTTGCCCGATCCGGATCGCGACGACCACGACCATCGGGATGAGGGCGGCGACCGCACCGTTCACGCTGATCAACGCTGTCAGGAAGGCGACCAGTACCAGGGTGAGCACCATGAGGCGTCGAGGATTGGACCCCGCGCGCAGCGTCAGCTGCTGACCCGCCCACGCCGTCACGCCGGTCGAGTCGATCGCCTCGCTCACCACGAAGAGCGCGGCGATGAACACGACGGTTGCGTCCCCGAAGCCGGAGAGCGACTGATCGAGGGTGAGCACTCCCGTCGCTGCAAGGGTGAGCGACGCCCCGATGGCGACGATCTCCACCGGAAGCTTGTTCCACACGAACAGCACCACGATGACGCCGAGCACGAGGAACACGATTGCTGAGTCCGACACCGGCGGCAGTGTACGGAGTGGTCGGGACGGCCAAGCCGTCTCGCCCGCCTTCGCCAACCGCAACACGCGCGCCGAAACCATCCCTGCGATAGGCTTCCGGAGAGCTGACAGGGAAGGCCATGACAAGGGTCAACTGAGGAGTCCAACCGCCTCCGGACGCGTCGTACGAGCACGCGTCCGCCCGAACGGGAGTCGCCATGTCCGCCATCCATTTCTCCGACGTTTCCTTCAGCTACACCTCCGCAGTCCCGATCGTGACGGGTGCTTCGTTCGATCTCGGTCCCGGGTGGACCGGACTCGTCGGTGCCAACGGCGCGGGCAAGTCCACGCTGCTGTCGCTCATCACCGGCTCGTCGGTGCCCGATTCCGGTGTCGTAGCAGTCGAGCCTGCCGGACTTCCTCCGGTGCTGTGCGAACAACGGGTCGACGACCTGACGGAGGAAATCGAGACGCTCGGGTATGCGTGGGATCGTGACTCGATCCGCCTGCGGGCATCCCTCGACCTCGTTCCCGAGCACCTCGGGCGGTGGCCCACGCTGTCTCCCGGCGAGCGGAAGCGCTGGCAGATCGGCGCCGCGCTGGGCGCTCATCCCGGCGTGCTGCTCCTCGACGAACCGACGAACCACCTCGACGCCGACGCACGCGACCTGCTCGCACGTGCGCTGGCGACGTTCCGCGGATGCGGCGTGATCGTCTCGCACGACCGGCGCCTCCTCGACGACCTCACCGACCGGACCCTGCGCCTGGTCGGCGGTCGGGCGGAGCTGTGGAACGGATCGTACGGCGTCGCCCATCGGGAGTGGACGGCACGCGACGAGCTTCGATACCAGCAGTACGCGAAGGTGCGTACCGAGGCTGCGAAGCTGCGGCGCCGGATCGCGGATCAGCGACGCACCAGCGCACAGAAGGACGCCGAGCGGCTGCGGGAACGGCGATCCGCCGGCAAGCATGACCTCGACACGCGTGGTACGGCCGCCACCTACAAACACGAACGAGGGCAGAAGACCGGAGCCCAGACCGTGGCGTCCATGTCGAAATCCCTCGAGCACCTGTCGACCATTGTCGAGGGGACGACGTTCGACAAGGCCCTCGGCGGCCGCATCGACTTCGCGTTCGAACCTGCGAACAAGGAGTTCCTGATCCGGTGTGACGGGCCGGTCACCGCGGGTGACCGGACGCTGTTCCACGTCGATGTCGAGGTGCGACGCACGGACCGGATCCGCATCGCAGGACCCAACGGAGTAGGCAAGACTTCGCTGCTGAAGCGGCTGGTCGAGTGTGCCGCAATCCCCACGGATCGGATGCTCCACCTGGACCAGGAGACGGCCACCGACGAGGCCGTTGCATGGTTGGACGAGGTGAGGCGCCTCCCGAGTGATGATCGGGGGCGGGTCATGTCGATCGTCGCAGCCCTCGGCTCGGATCCCGGGCCGTTACTCGCCTCCGACAGTCCATCGCCGGGCGAGGCCCGCAAACTCGCGCTCGCCCTCGGCCTCGGTACCTCGATCTGGCTGCTCGTCCTCGACGAGCCGACGAACCACCTCGACCTGCCGTCCATCGAACGCCTCGAGGAGGCGTTGATGGCATACCGAGGTGCCCTGATCCTGATCTCGCACGACGACACGCTCGCATCGGCAGTCACCGATGCGATCTGGGAGATCACGCCGGCCGGCATCGCCTGATGCACTCTGACAGTCAACCGAGGGTGATGCGCCTGCCGTTGAGCGGTTGGATGGGACGGCTGTCCTCGCCGTAGCGCGCCATGAAGGCTTCGACTGCGCTTGCCCCGACGGATCCGCGCCGTTCGATCACGATCCACGACACGTTCTCGTCACACGGCGGCGTGGTGCGCGAGCCTTCGTATCGATACGCCCTCGAACCGAGGGGTATCAGCGCCTCGAGGTCGTGTGTCCGGTGAGACGCCGTCCTCCCCCCTTCGGCCTCGGGGATGGCCGTGACCAGCGGATCGATGGCGTGATCCCCCGATTCCGAATCCCACAGCACAGAAACCACGGCGAGGGAGCCGTCATTCGCCATATGGACGAAGTGGGACTCGAGATCGGCACGCACACCGCCGATCGGGTGCTCCGCTGGCGTGTGGAAGTGTGCCTCGACGAGCTCGTACGGGGATCCGTCGTACGTCATCCCGCTGCCGGGTTCGGGTCTGATCTGGAGGGTCCAGTAGATGTCGACGAAGGAGACCGGACCGGCTCGATATCCAAGCGCCAGGTCCACCGGAGGACCTTCGACGGCCGCCCCCAAATCGACCGGCGACTGACGCCGGCCGGTCGCGCACCGCTCGTACAAGGGATGGATCTCCGCCCAGTGCTCGGGTCCCCGAGGTCCCGAGAAGGCCCAATCCGGTCGGTCGACGGGTGGAAACGTCACCTTCAGAGCCGCTCCCGGAGCCACGCGATGTCAGCTGCCTGGTCGCCCGGCGTCTCGACGATCACCGGTGCTCCAGCTGCTCGGACGACGCCGAGGAGGAGGTCCTCCGGGATCCTCCCCTTCCCGAGGTTCTCGTGGCGATCCCGGTTCGATCCTGCCTCGTCCTTGGAGTCATTGCAGTGGACGAGGGCGATGCCCCCGACGAGACCCGTGATGAGGTCGACCGCTGCCGCGAGGTCTGCGCCTGCAGCCCATGTGTGGCACGTGTCGAGGCACACGCCGACGTCGAAGCCGCCGATCTCGTCCCACAGTGGCCCGTAGTGGGCGAGATCCTGCATGACGGAATGCCCCGCACCGGCCGTGTTCTCCACGAGGATGGGAACGGCGACATCGAAGGACTCGAGGGCCTTGCGCCAGCGCTCGAATCCGATGGTCACGTCCTCGTCGTCGCCCACACTCCCGCCGTGGACGATCACACCTCGTGCACCGATGGCCGCCGCCGCCTCGACGGTCTGGGACAGCGTCTTCCTGGATGGGATCCGAACACGGTTGTTCGGCGACGCGAGGTTCATGAGGTACGGAGCATGCACGTAGATCCTGACATCCGACGCAGCGAGCTCTGCTGCATCGTCCCGTGGCTTGGGGGCCCTCCACTGCTGGGGATTCGAGAGGAAGATCTGGACCGCATCGGCCTTGCGTGCAACGGCCTCCTCCAGCGGCTTCACTGGGCTCACATGTGCTCCGATGATCACGCTTCACCCTCCTCACGGCCCACGTCGTGGACCGTACTCGAATCGGCGACACCGCGATCGAGTCCGTCCGACGCCGGTGCGATCGGCACCGATGGATCGAGGCCGTCACCCACCGCTGCCGTCGCGGTTCCCGCGGTCTCGGCAGGGGATGCTGGATCCACATCGGGAGGTCCATCGCCGCTCGTCGGTTCCCACACGACCGACGGTGGGCCCATCTGCATGATCTCCTCGACCCGTCGATGATGCCCCAACGCACCCTGGGCCGACAGGGCGACGTCGGTGACGGGAGTCGTCCAATCGTGGGCATCGACACGCAGGCTGTCACCTACCCACTCCGCACCGATGGGGTCGTCCGGGAGCGCCGAACGGTCGATCACGTCGACGAGGAGGTGCTCGCGTAGCGATCCGTCATATGGATCGAACGCGACATCGCTCGAAACGGACCTGACGTTGCCCCATTCGATCCGCACGTCACGTTCGTGCGATACGACGGCGAGCACGAGTGCAGTCTGGGTGACTTCCGCCTCCGGGCGCCTCCGGACGAGCTCGGCAATCGAGCCGCCGACGAGGAGGGTCCCCATTCCAACAAGCGCAGCACCCCAGAGGATGTCTCCGCGCTGTTGCGCCCTGCCCCTTGTGGTGAGGACATCGTTCGCGACTTCCGGGGGGGTGGAGAGCCAGTGGCCGAGCATGACGTCGACCGCACCGAGGATCAGGAGGATCCCGACGATCCCGAAGGCGAACAGTCGGGCAGGGGACCGGTACACCCTCACCTCAGTCCTCCACGCCGAGATCGGATGGCATCACGAGCGCCGTGTACTCCACGCCGATTCGTGCCATCAGCGACGCCGTCGCCCCACCTGATCGGTCAACGAGGGAAACGGCATGTACGACGACGACCCCCTCTGAGCGCAGAGCCTCGGTTGCCTCACGGAGCGCGGAGCCCGTGGACGTCGTGTCCTCGAGGACCACGACCCGGTCACCCGACCCGACAGGCCCTACGAGTCGTCCACCGACGCCGTGGTCCTTGGCCTCCTTGCGGACCGAGAACGCCCGGATCGCCCGACCACCCTCGGCCGCGATCATCGCCGTGGCGACGGCGATCGGATCCGCACCCATCGTCATCCCACCGACCGCTACGGCATCGCTGGGCACCACCTCGAGCACAGCTGCGCCCACAGCGCGTGCCCCGTCACCCGAGAAGGTCGTCTGGCGCGCATCGATGTACCAGTCCGACGTCGCCCCGGATCGCAGGATGAAGGGGCCATCGGTTCGGACCGCATGGGTTCGGAGGTGGTGGATGAGCGCCGCTCGCGGGCTCTGAAAGAAATCCAAGAAAACCTCTCAAGTCGATGCGGTGACCGGTCGATACGGTAGTCAGACAGGATGCCTTCCTAACCTCCCGTCTAAGCCCGAACCAGAAGGCCGCCGAGAGGCGGCCTTCGGTTCGTCCGGAGGATGTCGGATCCTCGGACCCGAGAACGCCGACACCGGACCGCGGACGCCCGGGGAACGTAGGTCCCGCTTCGCTACCCTCTTGCGCATGGACATCGTCTTCATCAGGCATGGACAGCCCCAATGGGCCGTCGATGGCCTCTCACAATCCGATCCGTACCTCACCGAGCTCGGCCACGAACAGGCGCGCCTGACGGCCAAGCGACTCGCAAACGACACCAAGCGGCCCGCATCCGAGCTGATCGCATCCCCGGCCCTTCGTTCCCAACAGACCGCAGCGCCGATCGGAGCGGAGACGGGCCTCGACATCGCGACCATCGACGACCTCGTCGAGGTGAGGATGCCGGACTGGGAGGGAGTCACCGAGGAGAAGGTTATCGAGACCTTTCGGACGTCGAAGGACAGGCCACCACAGGAGTGGTGGGACGGCCTGCCGGGTGGCGAGTCGTTCCGGACCTTCCACAACCGGGTCACGAGTGCGCTCGACGACCTTCTCGCAGCGCGGGGCGTAGTGCGCGATCCGCGTGATCCCCAGCTGTGGACGGTCGAACATGACCCGGGCCGGATCGTCATCGTTGCGCACGGCGGCACCAATTCCGTGTGCCTCACCCACCTGCTCGGCGTTCCGCCTGCCCCGTGGGAGTGGGAGCGCCTCGTGCTGTTCCACGCCTCGATCGCCAGGATCAAGATGATCCCCCTCGCCGGAGCCCACGTCCCGAGCCTTCGGTCCTTCAACGACCAGGATCACATCCCGTTCGAGCTGCGATCGCGCTAGCCGGGCAGCGGTCCCATCCGGGTCGGCGGCGACGCCATGTTCCCGCGCAGACGTCGAACCGCGTCGGGGTGTTCACTTCCCGTAGCGTCGCTCCCGACGGGTGAAGTCGCGCAGGGCACGAAGGAAGTCGACCCTGCGGAACGCCGGCCAGTACACGTCGACGAACGAGTACTCGGCGTACGCGGCCTGCCAGAGGAGGAACCCCGACAGCCGTGCCTCGCCCGAGGTTCGAAGGACCATGTCAGGGTCGGGCAGGTCCGAGGCGTACATCCTCGACGACAGGGTCTCCTTGTCGATGTGGCTCGCCATGTCGCTCGCGCCGACCCCGTCGTTCGCGAGATCGCTCACGAGATCGCGCACCGCGTCCACGATCTCCTGCCGACCGCCGTATGCCAGGGCGATGGTCACCCTCCTCGAACCGGTCGAGCACCGCTCCTCGAGGCGCTTCGCCGCCTCGACGAGATTCGCAGGAAGCAAGTCGAGGCTCCCGATGAACCTCACGCGCACGTCGTGTCCGGCAGAGGACTCGGGAATCCGATCGAACAGCTCGATCAGCACCTCGTAGTACGGAAGCAATTCGCTCTCGGGCCTCGCGAGGTTCTCCGTCGACAGCAGCCAGCACGTCACGGCGTTGATCTCGAGGTCGGCCGTCCACTGGAGGAAGTCCTCGAACTTCGCCATCCCGACGCGGTAGGACGCCTGATAGTCGGGCAACCTCTGGTGGTGCGCGTACCGCCGATGGCCGTCGTGGATGACGCCGATGTGGCGGGGAAGCGCTTCCTTCGGAAGGTGGCGTACGAGTCGCTCCTCGTAGACCCGATAGAGGGGTCTGAGCAACGATTCCTTGACTGTCACGCTCGTCTCCGTCGAGTTGCCACCCAGGTTCCGACCCAAAGACTAGGAGAGAACTGACCGAGGGCACTCGGAATGTGCTCGACTGGCCCTCGATGGGCGCGCGCCCGGACCCCCGTTCACTCTGGTCCTCGACTAGCGGAGACCCAGCAGCTGGCGGTAGGGTGGCGGCATGAAGAAGCTCATTCCCATCGCAATTGCTTGCGCCATCGTCATCGCCGCCTGTGACGGTGACGGCAGCAACCTGCCCAGTTCACTCCCCTCGCTCCCATCAACCACCGTCGACGGCGCCACGACCACGATCGTCGAGGACACGTCGACGACGGAACCGGGTGAGGAGGCCACCACGACCACGGTGGAGGAGACGACCACGACTCTGCCCCCCGAGACGACCACGACGAGGGCGCCTCTCACCACGACGACCACAGAACCGGAAGCGGATTCGCCTGCGCTGGTCCAGTCGGATGCCATAGCCGGAGCCGCCCCCGAGGGTTGGACGGTCACCCAGACCGACACCCTCGGTGGTTCGACCGACGATGACCTCGCCGGGATCCTGGTGTCGGCGTGCACCGCAGGCCTTCTGGAGGGTGGTTCAGAGCTGGAGGACATCAGCGTCGCCGCCTATTCGACCCTCGTCGAGGCTCCGCCGAACCTGTTCGACCCCCTTCTCCCTCCGAAGGCGTTCTTCGAGTCCCGGGTGTTCGAGTCCGAGGACGATGCCGCGGGGGCCCTAGTCGCCATCGAGATCATGGCGACTAGGGCCGACGGGCGAGCCTGCCTCGCCAGTACGTACCTGTCGTGGCTCCTCGACGTGATGCCCATCGATGCATCGCTGGAGCTCACGACCGAGGACGTCTCGATTCCCGGTGCGAACTTCGGTGTGCGGCTCGTGTGGACTGCCACGGTGAGGTCACGGTCGGTCGACCTCTACCTCGACGTCGTGGCCCATCGTGACGGTGAGACCACCCTGGTCGGTGCATTCGTCTCAGTGGAGGAGCCGTTCCCGCCGCTGGTCGCGGCCACCCTGCTCGCCGCCGGCATCGGCTCCTGAGCCGCCGGCCGCAAAGGTGCGCTCTCGTGCTCACCCGATCGGCCCCTTCGATCCGACGCAGTCGCAATCTGGATGGACTCCGCCAGGCTCGATTGGTGCGTCGCGCTCTCCAGGAGTACGACGGTCGAGGTTCTCCAGCGAGGTGGAGACAGCTCGGATCACAGGCGCCCGAAGCGGATGCTCATCTCGATGCGTCGGATCCGTCCGAACAGGGTACGCTCCCCCTGATGGACGCACCCCGGTGGACGCTCGGCAGGATGCAGAACCCCATTCGGGGGTTCCTGCACGGTGCTGCTGCGATCGCCGCCGTCGTCGGCACGATCTACCTCGCGGTGGTGTCCCCGACCATGAGTGTCCGGATCGGTTCGATCGTCTTCGGGCTCGCGATGATCGCCCTGTACACGACGAGCTCTCTCTACCACGGGGTCCCGTGGGGCGATGCGTGGAAGAAACGGATGCAGAGGCTCGACCACACGATGATCCTCGTCCTCATTGCCGGCACCTACACGCCCGTGGCGATCGTCGCGCTCGACGGATGGCTCCAGTGGGTTGTGCTCGGAGTCGCGTGGGGAGCCGTCGCCATCGGCGCGGTCCAACACACGTTCTTCCCACGGGATGGCCAGGCGTTCTCGATGGCACTCGGTATCACCATGGGTTGGCTCGGAATCGTGATCGGCTGGAAGTTCGTCGAATCCCTCGGTTGGACGGCTGCGATGCTCGGCCTCGTCGGTGGGCTGATCTACACGACGGGTGTGGTGGTGATCGCCACGAACCGCCCCCGGTTGTGGCCACGCGTCTTCTCATACCACGAGCTCTTCCATGTGATGGTCGTGACCGCAACCTCCATCCACTTCGTGATGGTGTCGAGGTACGTCCTGCCGCTCGCCGCTTGAGTTCGCGGTGTGAGTCCGGGCCCCGCAGTCGGGCGAACCGAAGCCCTAGGTTTGCGAGCCGTCCGGCAGACTCGGACCCGGCACGCGGATCAGGAGCAGCCTCGCCTCCTCGTATCCGCCATTGTGGAATCCGTAGGTCTCGCCCTTGTCCACATGGAGCACATCGCCCTGGCCGAGGTGGAAGGACTCCTCCCCGACGGTGAACTCGACGTCGCCGCGGAAGCAGATGTAGATACGGTGATCCTTGGCGTTCTCCCGCTCGGGCCGCTCGACGCCTATGGGCAGGACGACCTCGGCGAACGAGGCGAGGGTGAAGACCTCCGGGGTCAGCTCGCGAAGCTGGATGTCCCCGAAGGAGAAGGGTGTCTGGTCCGCGTATCTCCTGAGTTCCATGTCCAAAGACTACCCGCACCACATGGTCCTCCGGCTGGCCGTAGGCGACGATGTGGCATGCCACCGGACTTTCTGTCGTACCCGGGTGATACGTTGTGAACATGGAAACGAAGACACTCTTTGCGACACAGATTGCCACCCTCGAGGAGGCGCTTGACGACCGGGCGATCGAGTCCCTGTTCAGCGACGCCGGTTTGACCGTCGAGTTCGTCGACACCTGCGGTGACGCGTCATGCCCCGTGTGCTTCGGAACAGTGCACGCACGAGCGGCTTGATCGAACGGGGCCTCCCACGTGGTTCGGCCGACGAGGCGGTCCATACGGTGTGGCGGCCGACACGGCGGATGGACCCCTGTCACAGGGCGCTTGGGCCCCAGGGCGTTTGGCTTCAGGGAGCGCCGAGCCGCTCCAGGAGGGCGGGGATCTGGGCCTCGACAGACGCCATGGAACCGCCGCCATGGGTGATGCGGGCCCTCACCGACGCCACAGGATCGATCATCTCGATGTCTGAGGTTGTGAATCGATCATCGAGGCCGGCGAGCTCCTCACCGTCGAGATCGTCGAACGTCCGACCCTCCGCGACCAGGGTCGACACCACCCGACCGACGATGTGGTGCGCCTCGCGAAAAGGAACGCCGCGCCCCACGAGGGTCTCTGCGAGATCGAGCGCCGTGACCCATGAGTCGGGTGCAGGCGGATCGAACCGGGCAGTCGCGATCATGCCGGTGAGTGCGTCGAGCGCTCCCGCAAGCGTGTCGTCCGCATGGAACACCGCGCGCTTGTCCTCCTGGAGGTCCCTGTTGTAGGTCATGGGCAGACCCTTCTGGAGTGCCATGATCGCGGTCAGGTCGCCGATCACGGAGGCCGTTCTTCCCCGTACGAGTTCGGCGATGTCCGGGTTCTTCTTCTGCGGCATCGCCGAGGAACCCGTCGTGTAGGAATCCGAGAACGTCACCCATCGGAATTCGGACGACGCCCACATGATCAGCTCCTCGGAGAGTCGCGAGAGGTGGATCATGGCTTGCGCTGCACACCACACGAACTCGGCCGCCTGATCCCGCGACGCAACGGCGTCCATCGAGTTGTCGAACACCGCACCCATCCCGAGATGGCGTTGCACAGCGACCGCATCGAGTGGCAGGGAAGAACCACCAGCGGCACCCGCGCCGAGGGGTGATTGATCGATCCGACCGCGCGCGGAACGAAGGCGTTCGACGTCCCTCAGGAGCATCCAGCCGTACGCGAGCAGATGATGCGCGAAGGGCACAGCCTGGGCCTGCTGGAGGTGGGTGTAGCTCGGGATCACGACACCACCCGCTGCCCTGGCATGGCCGATGAGGGCCTCGATGAGGCCCCTCACCTGGAGGATGCGGTGGTCGATCGCGTCGCGGAGGTACAACCTGAGATCGAGGGCGACCTGATCGTTGCGTGATCTGCCGGTGTGGAGCTTGCCTGCGACCTCTCCCACGAGCTCGCCGAGCCGCCGCTCCACGGCTGTATGCACGTCCTCGTCAGTGTCGAGCCACACGAACCCGCCGGAGCTCGCCTCGTCAGCGATCGCGGTCAGCCCCTCGACCAGGATCGTCGACTCCTCGCTGCTGACGAGACCGACCTCGCCGAGCATCGAGACGTGCGCTATCGAGCCCCTCACATCATGGGCGAGCAGCCGCCGATCCTCGGTGTCGACCGTGAAGCGCCACAGCGATTCGGACGGTCGGTCGTCGAACCGCCCGCCGGACCAGAGTGTCACGGGGACCCTCCAGCCGAGCCGGTCGATGTCATGGCGTCACTCACCCTCGCCGAGCCGCTTCTCAGCGAACGTGCGGAGGCGCAGCGACTGGAGGCGGATGAAGCCTTCGGCATCGGCCTGGCGATAGACGTCGTCGGCCTCGAAGGTGACCGTCGCCTCGTCGTACAGGCCATGGGTGTCGGATCGCCGTCCATCGACCGTCGCCTGGCCCTTGAACAGCTTGATCCGCGCCTCGCCGGTGACGGGCTTCTGGAGATCATCCATGAAGTGTTGCAGCGCTTCGCGCTCAGGAGCGAACCAGAACCCGTTGTAGACCATCTCGGCGTACCGGTTCGACAGTTCGTCCCGCAGGTGCGCCACCTCGCGATCGAGCGTGAGTGACTCGACGGCGCGGTGTGCGTGGTAGATGATCGTGCCCCCGGGCGTCTCGTAGACACCACGGCTCTTCATCCCCACGAACCGGTTCTCGACGATGTCGACACGTCCAACGCCATGGCGACCACCCATTCCGTTGAGCATGTTCAGGAGCTCGACCGGTGGAAGCCTGGTGCCGTCGATCGACACGGGATCGCCCTCCTCGAATCCGACCGTGACGTACTCGGGATCGTCGGGGGCGTCTTCGGGGTCCACCGTCATCTTGAACATGCCCTTCGGTGGGGACTCCCACGGATCCTCGAGTACACCACCCTCGTAGGAGATGTGAAGGAGGTTCGCATCCATCGAGTAGGGCTTCTCAGGAGTGACCGGAACAGGAATTCCGTGCATCGTGGCGTATGCGACACAGTCGGCACGTCCCCTGAGATCCCATTCGCGCCATGGCGCGATGACCTTGATGTCCGGCTTGAGGGCATACGCCGAGAGCTCGAAACGCACCTGGTCGTTCCCCTTGCCGGTCGCCCCGTGGGCGATGGCATCCGCTCCGGTGGCGATGGCGGCACGCACCAGACCCTTCGCGATCACGGGTCGCGCCAGCGATGTCCCGAGCAGGTAGTAGCCCTCGTACAGCGCTGACGCCCGGAACGCCGGGAACACGTAGTCCCTCACGAACTCCTCTGTGAGATCCTCACAGATCGCCTCGACGGCTCCCGTTTCGAGGGCCTTGACGCGCGCCTCCTCGACCTCGTCCCCCTGTCCGACATCGGCGGTGTACGCGACGACCTCGGCCCCGTATACCTCCTGGATCCATCGCAGGATCACCGACGTGTCGAGACCTCCGCTGTATGCGAGGACGACCTTCTTGACGTTCCTGACCATCTGTCTACTCCGTTCCCTCGAGGCGTCGGACGATCGCCCCGGCATCCTCATCGTCTCCTGCTATCACGAGGATCGTGTCGTCACCTGCGATCGAACCCAAGACGCCGTCGACCCCAGCGACATCGATCCTGCTCGCGACGAACTGGGCCGCACCGGGTGGAACCTTGAGTACCAACAGGTTGCCCGACACGGCGATCGACGAGACGAACTCGTCCATCGCGTCGTGCAGGGCCGCGCGGTCCTCGTCACTCGCCGATTCGTTCACAAGCCTGTACACGGTCCGACCGTCCATCCGCACCCTCGTCGCGCCGATGGCGTCGAGGTCCCTCGAGACGGTCGCCTGCGTGACGTCGAAACCCTGGGATGCGAGCGCCTCCCTGATCTCCTGCTGGCTCGTCACGTCCGCAGCGGAGATCACGCTGCGGACGTGGCGCCTGCGTGCCTCTGTATCGGCCCTCATCGTGCCGGTGCCATCGTGACCATCGTCCCGACGCCCTCCTTGGTGAAGATTTCGAGGAGGACCGCGTGCTGGACACGACCGTCGAGGATGTGCGCCTGCTCTACGCCCGCCTCGACTGCCTCGACACACGAGCGGAGCTTCGGGAGCATCCCTGCGGACACCGATCCCGAGTCGAGCAGCTCCTGCAAGTCCCGAGTCGTGATCGCCGACACGAGCGAGTTCTCGTCCCCCAGATCCCGATAGAGACCCTCGACGTCGGTGAGGTATACGAGCTTGGAGGCACCAAGGGCGACCGCCAGCGCCGCCGATGCCGTGTCCGCATTGAGGTTGTAGGTCCTTCCGTCGCCTCCACGTGCGATGGGGGCGACGACGGGTACATAACCCCGCTCCTGGAGACCGAAGATGAGGTCGGGATTCACGGCGGTGACCCTTCCGACGAATCCGAGCCTCTCGTCGAGGGGCTCGGCGAGGAAGAGGTTGGCGTCGAGCCCCGACACGCCTGTGGCGACCGCTCCATGGTTGTTGACGAGGCGGACGATGTCGGGGTTGATCTCGCCGACGAGGGTCGACTGGACCACGCGTATCGTCTCCTCGTCGGTGATCCGCAATCCCTCGACCCACTGCGGCTCGATACCCCGCTGCCCCATCGCCCTCGATATCTGCGGACCGCCGCCGTGAACGATGACGATCCTGATCCCCACGTAGTGGAGCATTGCGACGTCGTCTGCGAACGACTCCCTGAGCTCGTCGTCGACCATCGCCGAGCCTCCGTACTTGACCACCACCGTCGTCCCGCGAAAGCGCCGGATGAAGGGCAGGGCCTCCGAGAAGATCGCGGCCTTCCCCATGGTCGAGGCGATCCTCGGCTTCGCGGCAGACGGCGTCGTATGTCCGGTCATGATCGCTCCCCGTTGAAGACGACGTACTCAGGCGTCAGGTCGGTCGTGACCACGGACGCGCCTGCGGGCCCTTCGCCCATGATGATGTCGATGACGAGATCCCCTGTCTCACAACGCGCGAGCAGGGCTCGCTCGTCGTACTCGGATCCGACGCCGCCGCGAAACACGGGCACCCCGTGGTACCGGATCTCGATGGCATCGATTTCCAGGGGATCCTCCGACGTTCCGAGGGCGCCGACGATCCTTCCCCAGTTCACATCGCCTCCGTAGAACGAGGAGCGAACCAGTGCCGAGTCGGCGACGAGTCTCCCGAGGTATCGAGCCGTCGCGTCGTCCCGCGTTCCTCGCACCTCGATGAACACGACGCGTGAGGCTCCCTCAGCGTCGCGTGCCATCTGCTCTGCGAGATCGCGGCACACGACATACAGGGACGATTCGAGCTCATCCGCGGAAGGTGCGATACCCGACCTCCCTGAGGCCATCACGATGACCGTGTCGTTCGTCGATTCGCACCCGTCGATGTTCAGGGCGTTGAACGTACGGTCCACGGCGACCGACAACGCCCGTTGAAGGTCATCCTTCGCGACGAAAGCATCCGTCGTGACGAAGGCGAGCATCGTGGCCATGTCGGGACGGATCATTCCCGCTCCCTTCGCCATCC
>CAZYGP010000023.1:0-13310 GCA_964647265.1 uncultured Acidimicrobiaceae bacterium
AGACGACCACCACGACTGAAGCCATGGAAGAGACCACATCGGTCCTCGACCTCGCTGTGGAAGCTGGTCAGTTCTCGACACTCGTAGCCGCCATCGAGGCTGCCGGCCTTGCCGACACGCTCGAGGGCGAAGGTCCGTTCACGGTTCTCGCACCGACCGACGCTGCGTTCGAAGCTGCGTTCGAGGCTCTCGGCATCACGGCAGAGGAACTCCTCGCCGACACCGAAACCCTGACGCAGATCCTTCTGTACCACGTGCGCGGACAGGCGGCGGACAGCCAGCTCGTCGCGACCCTCGATGGTCAGAGCGTGGCAACGGTCCAGGGCGAGGAGATCAACGTCTCCGTCGACAGCGGCACGATCTCGATCAATGAGGCGCAGGTCGTCTCAGCCGACCTGATGGCCGACAACGGCATCGTGCACGTGATCAACGCAGTCCTCCTTCCTCCGACGATCGCTGAGGCGCTCGGCGTCGCAGCTCCCGAGGAGACCACGACGACCGCTCCCGAGGAGACCACGACCACGACCGAGGCACCTGCCGACCCGACCATCGCAGACATCGTCGTCGAGCTCGCCTCGGCCGATCCTGCCGAGTTCACGATCCTGCTCGCCGCCGTCCAGGCTGCCGATCCGGCCGTGCTCGCAGCACTGAGCGATCCTGCTCAGGAGCTGACGGTGTTCGCTCCGACCGACGCTGCCTTCGCAGCTGCGCTCGAGGCACTCGGGATCTCCGCAGAGGAGCTCCTCGCGAGCCCCGACCTGACGAACATCCTGCTCTACCATGTGGCGCCGGGTGTGTTCCTCGCAGCCGACGTCGTCGCCGCTGCGCCGATCGATGCGCTTCCGACCCTGCTCGAGGGCTCGACGCTCGCGGTCGCGATCGTGGACGGTTCCGTCGTCATCAATGAGTCGGCGACCGTCATCCAGGCGGATGTGGTTGCGAGCAATGGCGTCATCCACGTCATCGACGCAGTCCTCCTCCCGTAGCACCCACCGTGTCGGCAGGCTCTCCTGCCAAACGGTCCGACAGAGGGTCCGATACTCCGGTATCGGACCCTCTCGCGTCCTCGGTGATTCCCGGATTCGGGGTCTGTCGATGACGTCGAGTTCGCGGCCGTGTCGATAGAATCTGTGCACACGAATCTGTGCACACGAAATCGGAGATGAACGTGACCGAACAGACATGGCTCAAGTGGGGGGCACTCGCCCTTGGTGCAGTCGGAGCATTGCTCCTCATCGGGGTCGCGCTGGCCTCGAGCGGTGAGCTCGAGGGCAGAACATGGGTGGTCAGCGAACTCGTCGTCGACGGAAGCGCCGTTGCCCCTCTCGAAGGGACGGTCATCACCGCGAAGTTCGAGGATGGGGGAGTCTCGGGAATCGCCAGCTGCAACAACTACTTCGGCTCGTACACGGTCGATGGAGACTCGCTGACGTTCGGACCCCTCGGTTCGACACTCATGGCGTGTGAGGGCCCGATCGAGGCACAGGAGACCGCGTACCTGACGCTCCTCTCCCAGGTCGATGCGTATGCTGTCGATGGCGACACGCTCACGCTCCGATCCGGCGGTGCGGACATCATCACTTTCGTCGAGGCGGATGCATCGAACTAGCGGAATCCTTCCGATCCACCCCTGAGCTGGGACTCGTCCCATCGAGGACTAGGTTGGGTGGAGTGGAAGGGATGGCGACATGAGTTCGGTGCGGTGGGGGATTCTGAGTACGGCGGACATCGGTCTGGCGAAGGTCATACCGGCGATCCAGAAGGCGGGGAACTGCGATGTGGTCGCGATCGCGTCACGCGACCCCGACAGGGCGCAACGTGCCGCGGATCAGCTCGGTATATCGGCTGCCTGTGGCAGCTACGAGGAGCTCCTCGAACGGGCCGATATCGACGCGGTCTACATACCCCTGCCGAACGACATGCACGCGGAGTGGACGCTCAGGGCCGCATCCGCCGGCAAGCACATCCTGTGTGAGAAGCCCCTTGCACTGTCCAGTGCACAGGCGACCGAAATGGTCCTGGGTTGCGAGGCGGCGGGCGTCAAGCTGCAGGAGGCGTTCATGTACCGCCACCATCCGACGTGGGTGGAGGCCATACGCCTCGTGAGGGACGGAGCCATCGGGGACGTCCAGGCCGTGCAGAGCTGGTTCAGCTACTTCAACGATGATCCGACGGACATCCGCAACCGGGTTGCGAACGGTGGGGGAGCGATGATGGACATCGGGTGCTATCAGGTCAATCTGTCCCGTCTCGTCATCGACGCTGAGCCGACGTCCGTTCGGTCGGTGGTTCGGAGGGATCCGACGATGGGTATCGACATCGTCACATCGGCGATCCTCGAGTTCCCCGGAGGGAAGCAGGCGACGTTCACGTGCACGATCCGCGCAGAGCCGGACCAGCGCGTGTCGATCGTCGGAACGAGTGGGCGGATCGACCTCGAGATCCCCTTCAACATCCCACCGACCGGGACGACGCGCATCTTCGTCGCGCACGGCGAGGAGGAGCGGATCATCGAGTTTCCGCCAGCCGACCAGTACACCATCCAGGCAGAGCTCTTCGCCGCCTCGATCCTGGATGATCGACCCGTGCCCGTGCCACCGGCCGACGCCGTCGCCAACATGGCCGTGATCGAGGAAGTGCTCGCGGGTAGATGAGCATGAGACCGAAGACTGAGGAGGTCGACTGATGAGGGATCTGAAAGGACATGTCGTTGCGATCACCGGCGCGAGCGCCGGTATCGGTGCTGCCACCGCCCGAGCCCTGGTGGCCGAGGGGGCAGGGGTCGTCCTCGGAGCGCGGCGTGTGGATCGGCTGAGGGATCTGGCTGACGAGCTCGGTTCCGGCGTCACCGTCGTGGAGATGGACGTCCGCGTTCCCGGCGATTCCCGACGACTCATCGATGCCGCCCTGGAAGGGCGGGGGCGTCTGGACGCACTCGTCGCGAACGCCGGCATCGGGGCATACGGTGGGATCATGGATCTCACGGACGAGAAGCTCGCCGACATGATGGACACCAATGTCGCAGGCACCGTGTGGCCGATCCGCGCAGCCGTCCCGCACTTCATCAGCGAGGGGGCCGGCGACATCGTGATCGTTGCATCCGTGGCTGGCCTGAGGGGAGCGGGTGACGAAGCCGTCTACGCCGCCACGAAGTTCGCCCAGGTCGGTCTCGCCGGTGGCCTCGATCGGGAGCTTCGAGCCAAGGGTGTTCGCGTGAGCACGCTCGCACCGGGGGGCACGGCGACCGAGTTCGCGATGGGTGCGGGACGGACGCCGGACATGCCAGGACTCGCTGACATGATGCGTCCAGAAGACGTCGCCGCTGCCGTCGTGACGGTGCTCAGGCAGCCGAGATCGATGCGGACCCTGCTGTGGTCGATGCGGAGCACCGAGGAGGCCGACTGAACTGAGGCGCCCCTAGCGGAGCTCCTCGAGGTCGGCCTCGGTGACCTCTTCCGAGGACTTGCCCATGATGATCATGGCAAGGACCTGATCCTTTGTCACCTCGGACTTCTCGACGATGCCGACGAGCTGACCGGTGTGCATCACGGCGATCCGGTCGGAGAGATCGAAGACGTCATGGATGTCGTGGCTGATCAGGAAGATCCCGATGCCTTCTGCCTTCAGCTGTCTGATCAGCTGGCCGACCTGTGCCGTCTCTGCGGGTCCCAGGGCGGCCGTCGGCTCATCCATGATGATGATCCGTGCGTTGAAGTAGACGGCCTTGGCGATCGCGATCGACTGTCGCTGGCCTCCCGACAGTGACTCCACCGGTACCCGGAAGTTGAGGAACTTCGGGTTGAGCCGGGACATCACCTTGCGGAAAGCGTCCTCCATGGCCGAGTCGTCGAGTGTCTTCCACTTGGTCATCATCTCGCGTCCGAGGAACATGTTCGACGGTGCGTTCTGGTTCTCGGCGAGGGCGAGTGTCTGATAGATGGTCTCGACGCCGAGCGCCTTCGCGTCGCGGGGGTTGCTGATCGAGACGAGCTGTCCATCGATGAGGATCTCGCCGGAGTCGCCGGGGTGCGCACCGGAAAGGCAACGTATCAGGGTTGTCTTGCCCGCTCCGTTCCCGCCGACGATGGCCACGACCTCGCCCGCGAACAGGTCGATGCTTGCGTCCTCGACCGCGTGGACACCGCCGAAGGACACGTTCATGTTGTTCATCTCGACGAGCGGCGTCCTCGTCTCCAGTG
Source organism: uncultured Acidimicrobiaceae bacterium (assembly GCA_964647265.1). Lineage (GTDB taxonomy): Bacteria > Actinomycetota > Acidimicrobiia > Spongiisociales > UBA5794 > SZUA-442. The sequence continues at coordinate 4,200 of CAZYGP010000023.1, forward strand.
TGGTCATCGTTCAACCCGCCTCCGGTAGTAGGTGTCGAGGGCGACAGCGATCACGAGGACGATGCCGACGACGATGTCCTGAAGCGGGGCATCGAGCCCGAGGAGGACCATTCCCGACACCAGTGATTGCATGACGAACGCACCGAGGATGGCACCCGGGATCGTTCCCACCCCCCCGCTCAGTGACGTTCCCCCGATGACGGCGGCAGCGATGACATACAGTTCCGCCAGCTGGCCCAGTCCGCTCGTCGCCGCGTTGAGGCGGGCGACCTGGACAGCGGCCGCGACGCCGACGAGCAACCCCATGAGCGTGAACGTCTTGACGATCGTCCAGCGCGTCTTGATACCGGCAAGGACCGCTGCATCGGGGTTGCCGCCGATGGCATACGAGTAGCGACCGTATCGGGTCCGGGTGCTCACGAGGTGCATCAGGATCACGATGACGATCATGATGAGCACCGGGGTCGCGAGGCCGAGGGAGATCTTCAGGCCGCCCGGCGGCCATGCGATACCGTTCTCCTCGGCGTATCGGCGTGCCAGCGCCTCGGGCATCGGGTATGCGTTGATCACGGCCGCCGCGGCGAGGATGGCACCGATCACCACGGTTCCGATGGTGATCTCCGCCCACATCGGCCGCGGCGTAAGCCCATAGGACCGCCGCTTGCGACGCCGCCGCCACATGAGGATCACGACGGCGACACATCCGACGAAGGCGAGTATCCAGGTCCAGGTGCCTCCGATGGTTCCACGGGAACCTCCGCCGAGGAGCTGGAACGTCGAATCCATCGGAGCGATCGTGCGGCCACTCGCCATCCACCACGCGAGGCCGCGCCACACGAGCAGCCCACCCAGGGTCACGATGAAGGCAGGCACGCCGACGTACGCAACGACGACCCCCTGGAACGCACCGATGGCGGCGCCGAGTGCGAGGCCGGCCACCAGGGCGATGATCCAGATCATCGGATGACCCCGACCCAGCCAATCAGGCAGGATCTCGGCCTGGAGGAGCGCCATCGCCATGCCGACCGCCGCGAGCATCGAGCCGACGGACAGATCGATGTTCCGGGTCACGATGACCAGGACCATGCCCGTCGCCATGATCGCCACGACCGACGTCTGGACGGTCAGGTTCCAGAGGTTCCTCGCCGTGAGGAAGGTCCCTCCGGAGAGGAAGTTGAACAGGATCCAGATGACGATCAGGGCACCGAACATCCCGAGGAGGCGGGTGTCGATCTCGGCTGCTCTCAGGAGCCCTCGTAGTCCACCGGAGCGGTCAGGCCCCGAGGGGGCACCTGGCTCAGCCGGGCCACCCATGCCGATATCGATTTCGTGGATGTCAGCCGCGTCGGTCACAAGCCCGTACGTTAGATCATTCGGGGGCGTGAGGTGATCCGAACGCGAGAGTCGCGCCCACGAATTCGTGGACGCGACTCCGGCGTTTCGAGTTGTCGGTCAGGTCAGTCGCAGGCTGCGACCGTCCCCGCGGCAACTCCCTCACATGCGGCTTCCTTCGTTATCCAGCCCGCGTCGATGACGAGGTTCAGGTTCTCCCGCGTGATCGGGTTCGGGGCCAACAGGATGGTGTTCATCATGTTGCCTCCCGGTGTCTCGAACACGATTGCGTTCTCGATGTCGGCCATGGCCGTACCGGAGGCAAGCGCGATCGCAACCTGACCGGCGACGTTGCCGAGGAGGCGAGCATCCTTCCACACGGACACGGTCTGGGTTCCGAGAGCAACACGGTTGAGGGCTGCCCCGTCACCGTCCTGGCCCGAGACCGGGACCTGGCCGTCGAGACCCTGCGCCGCGAGTGCGGCGATCACGCCTCCGGCCATGCCGTCGTTCGAAGCGACGACCGCGTCGACCTCGTTGTTGTTCTGCGTCAGGAACTGCTCCATGTTCGTCTGCGCGACTTCCGGCGCCCAGTTGTCCGTGTAGGACTCGCCGACGATGACGATGTCACCGGCGTCGATGGCCGCCTGGAGGATCTCCTGCTGTCCACCACGCAGGAAGTCTGCATTGGCGTCGGCAGCGTTGCCCTTGATCATCACGTAGTTGCCCGCAGGTACGAGGTCGAGGATGGCCCTCGCCTGCATCCTGCCGACCTCGACGTTGTCGAAGGTGATGTAGAACGCACCCTCGTCCTCGATGAGCCTGTCGTACGCGATGACAGGGACACCCGCGTCGAGCGCGGCCTCGACGGCGGGCTTGATGGCCGTGCCGTCCTGGGCGAGGATGATCAAAGCATCAGCGCCCTGGGAGATGAGGTTCTCCACATCGGTGAGCTGCTGTGCCTCCGACGAACCAGCGTCCGTCGAGATGTACGTTCCGCCGCCCGCCTCGATGGCTGTCTTGATCGCCGGTTCATCCCACAGCGCCCAGCGCTCTTCGTTGTAGTTGTTCCACGAAACGCCGATGATGAGTTCGTCGTCACCCATGTCGCCGTCACCGGCAGTGGTTGTCGTGTCGCCCGAATCGTCGCTACATGCAGCGACGATCATGGCGAATGCAGCCAGGAGCACAAACAGTTTTGTGCTTCGCTTCATTTCGTCCTCCGATTGGTTGTTTGGGAACCGCTGATCGCGGTCCGGGAGCAGCAGGGTGGAACCACCCTCCGCCTCACCTCTTCATGGTACGCCGGACGTGAATCCCACGCCACTCTCTCGAAGCGGCTCTTCCGAGGCGGATCACTATCGTTCCGTCTGATCAGGAGGCATCGAGATCATCCCTCACCGGCTGTCCGGGACCGCGCTTCGCGCCTCCGCCAATGCCGTGCCCCTGAAGGAGGATTCGAGCGCAATGGGAGATTCCGAATGAGTGTCCGCCTCGATCGTATAGATCTACCCGACTTCGGCATGGACAGTGCCAGACCGACCTTCCCGCGCGAGATCCATTCCACGCGGTTCGGACGATTCGTCGATCGTCTCGAGGAGTGCGGCTTCGATTCGGCCGTCGTCTACGCCGACAGGGAGCACAGCGCGAACATCTCGTACCTCACGGGCTTCGACCCGCGCTTCGAGGAGGCCCTGCTCGTCGTCACGGGTGATGGCAGCCCTTTGCTGGTCACCGGCAACGAGTGCATCGGCATGGCCGAGGCGGCGCCGCTCGACATGCGGGTGGAGCTCCACCAGGACCTCAGCCTCCCCGGCCAGCCCCGCGACCGTTCGAGGCCGCTTCGGGATGTCCTCGCCTCGGAGGGCCTCGGCTCACGGGTGGCGATGATCGGCTGGAAGGAGTTCACCGACCGGTCGATGATCGAGGTCCCTTCATGGATCGTCGAGGCAGCGCGAGGAGCCGCTGGCCAGTCCGGCATCCTGGAGAATGCGAACCACATCCTCACTGCTGCCGAAGGCGGCCTCAGGGTCATCAACGAGGTCGAGCAGCTTGCTGCGTTCGAGCATGCGTCGTGCACGACTTCATCGGGGGTTCGCAACCTGCTACGGAACCTCGCGCCGGGAATGTCGGAGGCTGAGGCCGTGTCGTTCCTCGGCTGGGACGGCAGTCCCCTGTCGTGTCACCTCATGCTCACTGCAGGTGACCGCGCATCCCTCGGCCTGTTGAGTCCGGGTGACCGCCCGATCGAGCGAGGGGATCGCTTCACGACTGCCTTCGGGATCTGGGGTGCCCTGACATGCAGGGCTGGTTTCGTCGTGCGCGACGCTGCTGAACTTCCCCCCGCGATCGAGGACTACGTCGAACGCCTCGTCGCTCCGTACTTCGCCGCGATCGTCGAGTGGTATGAGGCCCTGCACATCGGACAGACGGGCGGTGCCCTCTTCGACATCATCGACAGGCACCTCGGCGACCCGTTCTTCGGGATCTTCCTGAACCCCGGCCACCAGATCCACCTCGACGAGTGGGTCAACTCCCCCGTCTCGAGGGGCTCCGACGTCGCCCTCGCGTCGGGAATGGCGCTCCAGGTGGATGTGATCCCCGCAACCGGAACCGAGTACTTCACCACCAACATCGAGGACGGGATCGCCCTTGCCGACGACGACCTGCGGGCGGCGATCGTGCAGCGTTATCCGCAAATGTGGTCGAGGATCGAGAGGCGCCGAAGCTTCATGGCCGATGTGCTCGGCATCGACCTTCACCCCGACGTGCTGCCGTTCTCGAACATCCCCGCGGTCATATCGCCGTTCCTGCTCGCTCCCGACCTCGCCATGGTCACCGACCGTTAGGAACTCTCAGACAGTGCGCCAGATGGTTCGGTTCACGAGGTTCTCGAGCGCCTCCTGACGACCCGACACGGGAGTCGGATCGACGTCCCCCGAAGCGACGAGGGCCTCCAGCGCGGCGAGGTCGGTATCGCCGGACAGGATCCGGGTGCCGAGGTCACCGGACCAGCCCGCATAGCGCGCATCCCGCTCACCCTCGAGATCTCCGTCCTCGATGAGGGCGGCGGCGACGAGGAGTGACTGTGCGAGGGTGTCCATCGCACCGATGTGTGCATGGAACAGATCGCTTCGATCCATCGACTGGCGCCGCAGCTTCGTGTCGAAGTTGAAACCACCGTCGGTGAATCCCCCGCCCCTGAGGATCTCGTACATGGCGAGGCTCATCTCCTCGACCGAGTTCGGGAACTGGTCCGTGTCCCATCCGTTCTGGGGGTCGCCGCGATTCGCATCGATGCTGCCGAAGATGCCGTTGTCCACGGCGTACGCGACCTCGTGATGGAAGCTGTGTCCTGCGAGCGTCGCGTGGTTCACCTCGATGTTCACGAACAACTCGCCGAGGAGGTCATACCGGTCGAGGAACCCGTGCACTGTCGCGCTGTCGTAGTCGTACTGGTGCTTCGTCGGTTCCTGGGGCTTCGGCTCGATGAGAAGCGTTCCTTCGAAACCGATCGACTTCTTGTAGTCGACGACCATGTGGAGGAAGCGCGCGAACTGGTCTGATTCCTGGCGCATCCTGGTGTTGAGCAGCGTCTCGTAGCCCTCGCGGCCACCCCACAGGACGTAGCTCGTTCCACCGAGCCTCTGCGTTGCATCGATGGCGTGCTTCACCTGGGCAGCTGCGTATGCGAACACCTCGGGGTCGGGGTTGGTCGCAGCACCCGCAGCGAACCGTGGGTGGCTGAACGCGTTCGTGGTGCCCCACAGCAGCTTCATCCCGGTCTCGGCCATCCTCGATTCGGCGTAGCCGACCATGTCGTCGAGGTTCGTCACCGTCTGCGCGAAGGTCTCACCGGCAGGGGCGATGTCGACGTCGTGGAAGCACCAGAAGGGGACTCCCAGCTTCGAGAAGAACTCGAATGCCGCGTCCATCTTCATCCGGGCAGCTGCCATCGGCTCCATCGAGCCATCGAGCCACGGACGGTCCAATGTGCCGGATCCGAACACGTCACTTCCGGGCCAGTTGAACGAATGCCAGTAGCACACCGCCATCCGCAGGTGCTCCGCCATCGTCTTCCCGAGCACGTCTCGTCCGGGGTTGTAGTACCGGAATGCGTAGGCGTTGTCCGTTCCCGGACCCTCGAACCGTACTCTGTCGACATCGCCGAAGAACTCTGACACCGCGGACCCCTCTCACTGTGGCTGGACGCCGGGCTCGGATCCAACGCTAGCGCCGTGATGCGATGAGGCAGATCGGAACCGCGGTTCGGTCATGCTCCCGGCGCCTGTAGCGTCTGGTTCGATGGACCTCGGACCCCCGAACGGTTGGTGACATGATGTACTTCCTCGGAATCGATGCCTCGACGACTGCGACGAAGGCGCTCCTGATCGACGGCGGGGGAAGCGTCGTGGGCGTCGGAAGGTCCGAGTACTCCTTCGACACACCACACCCACTGTGGTCGGAACAGTCGCCGGACCTGTGGTGGGCCGGGACCATCGACGCGATTCGGTCGGTCCTCGCGGAGACCGGGGTGCCTGGCCACTCGATCGGAGGGGTCGGCATGACCGGCCAGATGCACGGGTTGGTGATGCTCGATGCATCCGGGACGGTCCTGCGTCCTTCGATCCTGTGGAACGACCAACGCACGCAGGCCGAGTGCGATGAGATTCGCGACAGGGTCGGCCGCGACACGCTCCTCGCGATCACGGGGAACGACGCCCTCACAGGATTCACTGCGCCGAAGATCCTCTGGGTCAAGAACAACGAACCGGAAGTCTTCGAGCGCACCGAGCACGTGTTGCTTCCGAAGGACTACGTCCGTCTCCGCCTCACCGATGAGTACGCCGTGGATCGCGCAGGTGGGTCAGGCACGATCCTGTTCGACCTCGCCACCAGGGACTGGTCGGATGAGGTCATCGCGACGCTCGGGTTCCCGAGGCATTGGTTCCCAACGTCGTTCGAGGGATCATCGGTCACGGGCGTGGTCTCAGCCGGCGCGGCCGCTGCGACCGGACTTGCCGAGGGGACGCCGGTCGTTGCAGGAGGGGGTGACCAGGCGGCGAACGCCGTCGGCGTCGGTGCCGTGACCCCCGGCGTCGGAGCGATGAGCATCGGCACGAGCGGTGTCGTGTTCGTACCGACGGATCACGCCGCCATCGAAGCAGAGGGTCGTCTCCACGCGTTCTGCCACGCGGTACCGGGGATGTGGCACCTGATGGGTGTGATGCTCTCTGCGGCGGGCAGCTACGAGTGGTTCAGGAGTGCGCTCACTCCGTCGACCTCGTTCGCCGACCTGGACGCCCGCGCCTCCGCGGTCGATGCCGGCTCCAACGGCCTGATGTTCCTGCCGTACCTCTCCGGGGAACGGACGCCCCATCCCGATCCGCTCGCTCGCGGAGCGTTCGTCGGTCTCACGGTTCGCCACGATCTCGGGCACATGGCCCGTGCGGTGCTCGAGGGGGTCGCATTCGGACTGAGGGACTCGATCGAACTGGTCAGGGAGTCGACCACGCCCGATGAGATCCGTGCCTCCGGTGGAGGAGCACAGTCGCGTTTGTGGCTCCAGATCATCGCCGACACGGTGGGGCTACCCGTGCGCGTCGTCGGCACCCCAGAAGCGGCGGCCCACGGCGCGGCACTGCTTGCGGCAGTGGGCGCCGGCGCATTCGCCTCCGTCCGGGAAGCGACCGACGCTGCGGTGACGGTCGGCGAGCCGATCGAACCGGGACCGGCCGCCGCGATCTACGCCGGTGCGTATGACACGTACCGTTCCCTGTATCCGTCCCTTCGAGGTGCGTTCGTGGGGCTCGCCCAGCTCGACGGCTGACCTGCGGGCCACTCTCGATGTGATGGAGCGCCGATCAGTCCGATCCGTGGGCATCGTCGGGGACCGCCTCCGTGTGGATCACCCGATCGCGATGTGCGTGCCGTCCCGGCAGGTGCGAGTGTGCCGGATCGTCGATGAAGAGTTTGCCCCCGTCGTCGACGTGGAGCAGTGAGGGTCCGTACGCGGACACCAGGTTGACCTCGGTGAGGACTTCGTCGGGTTGACCCGATGCGATGACGCGACCTGAGAGGAGGAGCACGTGATCGGCGAACTGCGCCTCGGACAGGTCGTGGGTCGTCATCACGACCGTGCAGCCGCGCGAGGTCTCGTCGTGGATCACCTCATCAATCGCATGGGCGGTCGTCAGGTCGATGCCTGTCAGGGGTTCGTCGAGGAGCAGGATGGAGTGGTCCTGCGCGAGACCCTGCGCGACGAACACCCTCTGGCGTTGTCCCCCCGACAGCTCATCGAGATGGCGGCGGGCGATGTCTGAGATCCCGACCCGTTCCATCGCCTCGTCGACGATGGCGCGGTCGTCGGCACCCAGCCATCGGAACCATCCCGTCGTCGGATACCGGCCCATCGCAACGACTTCCCGCACGGTGATCGGGAGGGCGTAGTTGACCTTCGTGGTCTGGAGGACGTAGGACACGTCCCCACGGCCGGTCGGCGTGTGGAACTCGATCGTGCCCGAGCGCACCGGAAGCAGACCCGCCACGGCGTTGAGGAGGGTCGACTTTCCCGAGCCGTTGGGACCGATCACGGCCGTCACGCTGCCCGCCGGGATCGCGAACGTCGACTTCCCGATGGCGACTGTCGTTCCGTGTGCCAGGACAACGTCCGTCGCGCTGATGGCCGGATGCGTCACGCGCACCTCGCGCACATGCCCTCGATCTCGAGGGCATGGTTCGTCGCCGTGAACTCGGCCTGTGAGGCGATCTCGTCCACGAGCCTGTGAACCTGGGCTTCGTACTCCGGCGGTACGTCGATGTCTTCCACCCTTCCGCACTCGATGCACACGAGGTGGTGGTGATGGCCGGTGAGCCATTCGGAGAGCTCGTACCGAGCAAGACCCTTCGTTGCGAGATGGGGCACTACGATGCCCGCCTCCTCGAGGATGGACAGCGTCCGATAGAGCGATGACACGGGGACGGACTCGCCGAGCTCACCGCTCAGTTCAGCGGCCGATCGAGGCCCATCTGAGTCGGCGAGGGCAGTGACGACGGCCCTGCGACCCTTGGTGTACCTCGTCTCACCATCCTTGAGCCTCTGATCGACCTGTCGGTGGAGTGCCGACGTTGCCATATCCACAACCTTTGAGTATGATTCTCAAAACCAACAGTAACTATTCTCATTATACGAAGGGTTTGGGAAGTATGCGCATCACCACATCGAAGACATCGAGGACTCGATGGACCATCCTGGCCATCGTCGCAGTCATGGCGCTCGTCGGAGCGGCATGCGGGACCGCCGAGCAGGTGGACGACCCAGCCGATCCCGGTCAGGGTGGCGCGGCGGTGACGATCGTCGCGACCACCACCATCTGGGGTGACGTCGCTCGCAACATCGTCGGTGACGACGCAAGCGTCGAGGTCCTCATGCCGGTCGGGGCGGATCCCCACGATTTCCAGGCATCATCGAGCCAGGTCGCGGCCCTCTATGAGGCCGACCTCGTCGTCGCAAACGGCCTCGGCCTCGAGGAAGGATTGCTGGACATCCTCGAAGCAGCGGAAGGCGACGGCGCAAATGTTCTCGAGGTGGCCCCGCTTCTCGACCCGATCGCGTTCGGGTCCCACGATCACGACCATGACGATGAAGGGGAACACGATGGCGACGAGCATGAGGCGTGTGACCCGACGCTGGGTCATGCCCACGACCACGACGAGGAAGGGGACCACGACCACGACGAGGAAGGGGACCACGACCACGACGAGGAAGGGGACCACGAC
>CAZYGP010000023.1:13410-15081 GCA_964647265.1 uncultured Acidimicrobiaceae bacterium
CACGACGAGGATGGGGACCACGACCACGACGAGGATGGGGACCACGACCACGAGGCAGGATCGTGTGACCCCCATGTATGGATGGATCCGCTCCGTGTGGCGGATGGTGCACGGTTGATCGCCGCCGCCCTCGCCGAGATCGCACCCGGGGTCGACTGGGTGGCACGAGCCGATGCCTATGCAGCTGAGTTGGCCGAGGCTGACGGGATGATCGTGGGGACGCTCTCGGGTGTGGAGGACGACGCGCGGGTCATGGTGACGAACCACGACGCGTTCGGGTACTTCGCCGATCGATACGACTTCGAGGTCTTGGGAGTGGTCATCCCCGGTGGGTCGACGCTTGGAGACCCGAGCTCGCGTGAACTCGCAGAGTTGGTCGAGACGATGGAGGACGAGGGGGTCACGGTGATCTTCGTCGAGACCACCCAACCGTCCGTGCTCGCCGAGGCTGTCGCAGCCGAACTCGGCGGTGACGTCGATGTCGTCCAACTGTATACGGGCTCCGTGGGTGAGCCGGGATCGGGCGCAGACACGGTGGTCGGGATGCTCACGACGAATGCGGACCTGATCGCAGAGGCTCTGTCCGCGCAGTGAGGGTTGAGGCCCGTGGCGGCCTTCGTGGCCCGGGGCCGGTAGGGTCCCGACCATGACGTGGTTCGTCGAACCCTTCGAGCTGGCGTTCCAGCTGCGCGCCCTCGTCGGCGGCTCGTTCGCTGCGATCGCGCTCGCGTTGGTCGGCACATGGGTCGTGATCCGCGGGATGTCGTTCCTCGGTGACGCTTTGGTCCACGGCGTCATCCCCGGCATCGCACTGGCGATCCTGTTCGACTTCAACGTCCTGATCGGCGCCCTCGGCGCGGCTGCCGTGATGCTCATCGGCATCAACCTCGTCCACCGGCAGACCGCGTTCTCGGAGGACACGAGCATCGGGCTCCTCTTCGTCGGAATGCTCGGCCTCGGCGTGATCCTCGTGTCCAAGACCACGTCGTACACCGGCAACCTCACGTCGATCCTGTTCGGGGATGCGCTCGGCGTCACCGACGAGGACATCGTGATGCTCGCCGTTCTCGCCGGCGTCGTTCTCGTTGCGTCCCTCGTCCTCTACCGGCCCTTCCTGGTCCTGTCGTTCAACGAGCAGAAGTCCCAGCTCCTCGGCCTGCGTCCCCGCGTGACCCACGCCGCCCTCCTCGTCCTCATCTCCGTCGCGATCGTCGGCTCGTTCCAGACAGTTGGGACGCTCCTCGTCTTCGGAATGCTCGTGGGCCCTCCTGCGTCGGCTGCCCTCATCGTGCGCAGGGTTCCCTCGATCATCGCGGTCGCAGCGGTCATCGGCGTGGCGTCCGTGTACGTCGGCCTCGTCGTGAGCTACCACGCGAACACCTCTGCATCGGCGACGATCGCGGTCACCCCGATTGTCGTGTTCTTCGTCGCCCTCACGATCAGGTCGCTCTCCACCAGGCTGCGGTCCTCGCACGCCGGAGTGCCTGCGTGATTCGGTTAGGTCCACATCGGGACGGAGGAGCAGGCCGTTGTCTGGACATTCCTAGACTCGACCCCACCGGCGAGTGAGGAAGCAGACTCGATGGACACGATCACACATTGGATCGACAACACGCCGACGCCAGGGACATCCCAGCGGTTCGGGCCCGTGTACGACCCCGCAATCGGGAT
>CAZYGP010000024.1:0-14965 GCA_964647265.1 uncultured Acidimicrobiaceae bacterium
CCATGACGGCCTCGTCTGCAACGAACACCGCACCTTCGAAAGCCGCATTGGGGATCGCCTCTGCCTCCCACGCGTCGAGGTGCTCGTCGATGGCTGTCTCGCTCATCATGACCGACAGGGCCACCTCCTCCACCTTGCTGAACGAGGCGACCCACGATGCGAAGTTCTCAAGCGGATTCCCGTCCCGCCTCGTACGCATGGCCGAGTCGACCGCTGAACTCGTGTCGGTCGCGACGCCGACAGCGACGGGTGAGAGCTTGAACGAGACACCGTTGACGATGAACACTCCCGTGCTCTCACGGAGGGCCTGCTCATGTGCCCGGACTGCCAGGGTTGCGTCGGTTTCGTTCAACCCTCCCACAGCGACACCTGCGATGGTGACGTTTCTCGCTATTTCGTCTCCCGACGTGATGCTGTCGATCCCGTACACGGCGACGGGAAGGAGGAGGATCGCCATGGGGACGATGAGAAAGATGGCTCTACGTGGCGGTTTCATGGTGTCCGTGGCGGTGGCGATGCGAGGCGAGTGTAGGGACGGGTCCCGGTAAGCAGACGTACCCCGGTTCGGAGTCACCTGGCACGAACGAGGGCCAGGATCGGCGCGTCAACCGTCGCCGTCGTCGCCGTCTCCGCCGTCGTCGCCGCCATCGCCCGAGCCGCCGGTGAACTGGCCGACGGCGATCGTGATGACCGTTCCGGGCTCCTGCCATCCTGAGGGGGCGACCGAAAGGACGACGCCGTCCTTCGTGGAGTCATCTGTCGCCTGCGTGACGACGACGACCTGGAGACCGACCGCGGCCAGGGCCTCCGTCGCCTGGGCCTGGGTCATCCCGGACACGCTGGGGACCTGAACGGGGCACACCCCGGTGCCACCCACCCGCGTATCGCAGGGGTGCACGAGGATCACATTCCGCTCTCCCCGGTACCGCCATGGGAAGTCCTCGCGTTCCAGCTCGTTGCCCGAGGCGTCGTAGAAGATTCGTGTGTTGAGGACGAACCACCCGTTCGTCCCCTTCGACTTGACCCTCTCCTCGCCGGGCCTCACGACGCCGTCGGGATCTGGCTGGTATTCCGGGACGGGTGAACTCACGCTGCTTCGCCCTGACCGCTCGGTACCGCAGTACTTTCCTTCCTGATTCCCGAAGAAGGTGACAGTGATCGAGCGCTTCGTGTAGGACGTGCGAATGATGACAGGAGCGTTCGAATCGTTCAGGAACGCCACATCCGGTGACGGGTACCCGAGCGTCGCCTCACGACCCTCGGGGTACTTCGAGAAGTAGATGCTGTGGGGTTGATGGGTCACGACCTCGTAGCAGCCGAAGTAGATCGTGTTGAAGATCGTCGTGCCGAACTGGCTGACGCCGCCTCCCACGTTGACGGCGTCCTCCTCGCACGACAGCTCACCGCTGACGATCGCACAGTCGTACTTGAAGCCCTTGTCGAGCGTCCTGCGACCGACGTGTTCGTTCACGGAGAAGGTCTCACCGGGCCACACGATCGTGTTGTCGATGAGGTCGGCCATCAGGTTGATGTTGTGGGCGCGGTTGACACCGGGCTTGTACGTCGTGAACTCCGACACCTCGTACAACTCGCCGTAGGCCTCTGCCATCTCGGTCGTGAACGCGGGGGGCGCGTCGAGCACGATCGGCAGCTCTCCAGCGCCGTCTCCGAGTGCAGCTCGCTCGATCGCGTCGACAACGGCGGCTGCGTCGATCGTCGTGCCGCTCCTTGCAGGGATGAGGGTGATGGTGTCGTCTTCGGGAAGGTCGGTCAGGTCGACCTGTTCGCTGTCGGTGATCTCATAGTTCTCGTCCCATGGCTCGAAGTCGTCGACGAGCACGGTCTCCCAGTAGGCGTCCTGCGGTGCGAGTTCGAGTTCCTGGCGGGACGCCTCCACAAGCGGAAAGAGCACCGACCGATCGAAGCCGAACTCGACCGTGCTCGGATTGGCGCGCACAACCTGCGCTGTGAAGGCACGCGAGAGGTCGGAGGGATCCACTCGGAAGGTGAAGCCGTACTCGTCCTGGGTGAGGACCACCGGTGTATCCATGATGCGGCGTGCCTCCGCCGCAGCGGAATCGAGGTCAGCTGCCGTGAGTGTCGGTACCGCGGTGGCCGTCAGCAGGGGAATCGGGTCATTTGAGCCGGCCTCGAGTGCTCGCGTCACCCGTTCGATGGCGACCGCCCGGTCGATCGCTTCACCATCGTGCGGGTACTCGAGTTCGACGCCACCACGGACGATCTCGATCGAGCCCTCGAATGCAGGGTTCTCGACCGCCTGAAGCTCCCATTCGATCAACTTGAGTTCGAGCAGGTCCGGATCGATGTCTGCGTGCATCGCGACGTCGACCTCCTCGGAGAAGGCTCGAAGCCAGTCCGTGATTCCGTCCTGGTTCTGCTCGAGTGCGACATCCACTGCCGTTTCAGTGTCGAACACCAGGCCGACCTCGGAGGGATCGAGCTCGAAGGACATGCCATTGACGGTCACGGTGGCCATCTGACTCGTCAGCTGTGCAGCATGGGCCTCGATCGCCGCCATGGCATCCGCTCGGCCGTAACGGGCGACGTCGACACCGGAGATCGTGACGTTGCGGGCGACCTTGTCCGAAGCGGCCGCCGAGTCGATGAAGTAGACCGAGAACGGCAGCATGAGAATGAGGAGCGGGACCGCGGTGAAGAGCAGCGCTCGTTTTCTGGAGGTGGCCATGACCGCTCCGTAATCGGTTGTGCGGAGGCCGCAGAGTATATGAACGGTGCCCGATTAGGTCGGGGGTTTGCACCCTTCCTCGGACGCTCCACGTACGCTGGGACGATGGAGACCTCGGATCGGGTTCCCGGGGACGAGAGGCTCATCGTCTCGGCGACCCTCTACATCACCTATCGGCGATGTCCCCAGCAGGCGCTCGCTCGCGTCCGGGGCGTCTACGCCCCACCGACGCGCGCCTCCTTCAAGGGTGCGCTGGTGCACCGACTCATCGCCAGGCACCTCTCCAGCGGCCCGATCGACGAGGGTGAACTCGCCCTCGTGTGTCGTCAGGAGACAGGAGCGAACCTCAACGCACAGCTCGCTGGGGCGGGTCTGAAGCCGAGCGAGTTCGAGTCCGTGGTGAACGAGGTCAGTGAGCTGTATCGACGCTTCGCAGCACTCCCGCTGGACGGTGTGGCGAACCCGGAGGTCGCGTTCGAGGACGAGGTGTCCGACGGGGTCATCCTCCGCGGTCGGATCGATGCGGTCTTCCCCGGCGAGGACGGCGACCGGATCGTCGACTGGAAGACGGGAGCGGACCTCGGGGACGAAGTTGCGTCCCAACTCGCGTTCTACGCCATGGCCTGGGAGCGATCATCCGGTCGGCTCCCAACCACGATCGAGGCGATGTCGCTCGTCTCGGGCGAACGGCTCACGACCCACCCGACGGCTGATGACGTCTCCGTGACGGCTGCAGCCGTCGCAAAGATGGTTGGCGTGCTTCGGGAGGCGGGCAGGACCGGGCAGGACCTCGATCGCACCGCAGGGCCCCATTGTCGGTGGTGTCCCGTCCTCGAGGACTGCGCAGAGGGTCTGGCGGCACGCGGCATTCTCGACTGACGACACGGTGGCACGGGGAGGTGACCATACTCCCGGCGATGCCACGCACACTCCTCTCACTCCACGCCCATCCCGACGACGAATCCTCGAAGGGGGCGGCAACCGTGTCGCTCTACGTCGCGGCAGGTGTCCGAGCCGTACTCGTCACGGCTACGGGAGGAGAGGCCGGCGACATCCTGAACCCAGCGATGGACACACCGGAGGTCGCGAGTCGGTTGCACGAGGTGCGTGCGGAAGAGCTCGAACGAGCAGCTGCCATCATCGGATACGACGAGGTCGTGCTCCTTGGATATCGGGATTCGGGAATGCCGGGATCCGATGACAACGCCAGGCCGGAGGCCCTGTGCAATCAGCCACATGACACGGTCCTCGAACGCCTCGTGCGAATCGTGCGAGCGGTTCGACCCCAGATCGTGCTCGGCTATGACGACCACGAGTTCTATCCACACCCCGATCACCTCGCAATCCATCGGCTCTCGCTCGATGTGTTCGGCGCCGCTGCGGACGAAGAACGGTTCCCGGACGCCGGTCCACCGTGGCAGATCGGGAAGTTGTACGCACCCGTGTTCACCCGAGCTCGCATCGGTGCCCTCCATCTGGCGATGGTCGAGCGCACGGGAAGGTCGCCGTACGCTGAGTGGATCGAGCGAATGGACCTCACCAACGGTGTCGAACGTCGAGTCACCCGCATCGACGTCACCGGCTATGTCGAGCGGGGAAGGGACGCACTTCGTGCGCATCGAACGCAGGTCGATCCCGATGGATTCTGGTTCGAAGTGCCCACCGAGCTCGTGGAGGAGGTGTATCCGTGGGAGGACTTCGAGCTTCTCGCCTCGTCGGTGCCCGTCCGAGAGGATGAGACGGACCTCTTCGAGGGCCTCGTCTAGCGCCAGCGCCGAGACCTGTGGTGGAATGGGATCGTGACGTCGATCGCCGACTTCCGCCGAACGCTCGCCTCGGTTCCGCGCGTCGCTCTCGACACGGACGATCTCAGGGTGCTGACCGACTCGCTCAACTCCCTCGATGCACTCGAACGAATCGACGTCGTGCCGACGACGGTTGCGATCGTCGGGAGCTCGGGGTCCGGGAAGTCCATGATCGTCAACGCGGTCGTCGGTCACGACGTCGCTTCAGTCGGGGTCGTCAGGCCAACGACGACCCATGCAACCATGTACGGCGGCTCGGGACCGGTGTCGCTCGCCAGCCAGTCGGAGTACGTTCACGTACCCTCGATGCGTTCCGGTCTGCTCCTCGTCGACACGCCCGCGTGGGAGCATGATCCTGGGGCGGTACGCGCTGCGGTGGCTGCGGCGGACCTCATCGTCGTGGTGGCGACGCCGTCGCGATATGCGGACGCGTCGTTTGCCGCGCTGCTCGACGAGATGCCTGCACGCCGTCCATCGGCAGTGGTGTTGAACCGGATCGCGGTCGCCGATCATGATCGCGATCCGCTCGTCGCGTCCGTTCGGGAGACCCTCGGTGCCGAGGTCATCCAGCTCGATGAGGGTGGAGACGTCATCGAGGCTGTCGGTGACCTGCTCGACGCACTTCCGATCGACTCCCAGGGATATCAGCGCGCGACGGTGCTACGAAACGCCGCGGCAGCCGGCGGCAGCTTCGTTGCAAGGGCGATTGCCGCGACCGCGCCGGAGCTCGCACGCCTGGAACGAACTCTGGCAGGCCTGGGGGATCTGGACTTCTCTCACACCGTGTTCACCGTCTACGACGACTGGAACCTGACGAGGGATGAGCTGACAGCCGAGGTTCGCAGGGCCGTTGATCATCTCGACGGGCAGATCCTTGGTGACCCCGGCCCCGATCTCGCGTCGCGGATCCGGTCGCAACTTTCTTCCTTCGATGGTGGACGCGTTTCACGAGACCTCGATGCGTGGATGCAGGGGTGCTGCGCCGTGTTCCGTGACAAGGCGAGGGTCCGGCTGTGGAAACGCTCCGCGAACGAGATGCTGGACCGCTTCGGATGGCGGAGATCCATCAACTCGTCCGTCGAGGTACCTGGGCGCATGCGTCGGGTCATGGGCAACCGGATGGCCGCGACCGCCGCCGCGTGCCGGTCCGATCTCGAAGCCGTTCTCAGCGGCGCCGTCGCCCGTCGCAGGGCGGAATGGCTCGACGCAGTCGCCGAGCTGAGTTCGTATGCTCCCGGCGACCTGTTGGCGTTGTCGGAGGGGTTCCGATCGGTGCCAAGCCGTGGCTGATGTGCGATCGGTACTCGATGCCCTCGACCTGGCGATCGCCCGCGGCGAGGCCGTGCTCGACGAGGGCACCACACGGTCGCTGACGATCCTCGCATCGCGGCTGGCCACGCGCGCAGGGTTCATCGGTGATGTGCTCGTCGTGGCGCTCGCTGGGGGGACGGGGTCGGGCAAGTCGTCCCTCCTGAACGCGATCGTGGGTGACGAGCTCGTGACGACGGGTGTCGTGCGTCCGACGACGTCGGATGCGCTCGCCGTCTTCAGGGATGATCCGTACGTGGACCTGGGACCCTTGTGGACCGCCCTGGGCATAGAACGCCATGTCGCACACGACGCTGCAGAGTCGCTCGTTCTCGTGGATCTTCCCGACTTCGACAGCACGGTGGAGGCGCATCGACACATCGTGTCCGAAGTACTCCCCGTCGTCGACGTCGTGGTGTGGGTCCTCGACCCTGAGAAGTATGCAGACCCGATACTGCATGAGGGCTTCCTGTCGTCCATGACGGCGTACGAGGAGCAATTCCTCTTCGTGCTGAACCAGGTCGACAGGCTCGGCGACGAGGTCGACTCGGCCATCTCGAGTCTTCACGACCACCTCACCAACGACGGTTTCAGGTCACCCCGCGTCGTCGGTTCGGTAGCCGCAGATCTCGCGGCCTCGGACATCGTGGACCTCGCAGCGGCACTCACAGATCGCTGGGA
The DNA here is from genome assembly GCA_964647265.1 of uncultured Acidimicrobiaceae bacterium. GTDB lineage: Bacteria > Actinomycetota > Acidimicrobiia > Spongiisociales > UBA5794 > SZUA-442. Next base: position 6,502 of record CAZYGP010000024.1, read on the forward strand.
TACGAAGTCGGCGGCAATCGCGAAGCTCGCCCTCGACACCCGGTCAGCCGCGAACGATGGATGGCGGGCATGCGGCTCCATCGACACACGCGAGATGGGCGACCGCTCCCGCGATGAGGTCGCCCTTGCTCGCGCGACCTTCGTATGGTTGGGCGTCGAAGCGTTCGCCTTGTATCACCATGGAGCAGGGAGGTAGGGCGACGATGGACACACCCGCCGACGTCGTCGAGACGATCCGAGCCGACTGGGGCGCCGAGATCGGCGCAACCCTCGTCGTGGTGGTGGCGACTGCCGTCGTTCTCGTGTTGGTGCGTTCGGCCATTCGGCGCTGGACGACCAGGGTCGAACACCGGTATGCGTTGTCGGACGATCACGAGAAACGTGAGCAGGCCAAGCGGCTCAGGACGATCACGGATGTCGTGAGGATGGTGTTCTCGCTCACGGTGTGGACCGTCGCTGTCCTCACGGTGATGGCGATCTGGGGAATCCCGATGACGCCTCTCATCACCGTCGGAGCGACCATCGGGGTCGCGATCGGCTTCGGTGCGCAGGACTTCGTCAGGGACGTGATCGGAGGCTTCTTCGTCCTCGTCGAGGACCAGTACGCGGTCGGGGACGTCGTCAGGATCGCGGACGTGTCCGGAAGCGTCGAAGCGATCACGCTGCGATCCACGGTGCTGAGGGATCTGGACGGAAACCGCCATTTCGTTCCGAACGGCCAGATCCAGGTTGCATCGAACATGACATCCGGGTTCTCACGTGTCGTTGTCGACGTCCCCGTGTCGTATGACACCGACCTCGATCGCGCGATGGAGGTGATCGCCGATGAGGCCTCGCTCATGTACGGTTCCGAAGAGTGGACCGAGTCGTTCCTCGAGCCTCCGTCGATGCTCGGAGTCGATCGCCTCGACGCGTCGTCCGTGCACATCCGCGTCGTCCTCACGACCGTCAGCGACGAACGTTGGCAGGTCAAGCGCGGGTTCCTGAAGCTCATCAAGCAGCGCCTCGACCGCGAGGGGATCGAGATCCCATATCAGTACGTCAACCTCGTTTCACGGGAGAACCCGTCATCGGAGGTCGGGACGGAGGACGAGGATCGCGTCCTCGACGGGTGACAGAGTGGCGGAACGGGCATGTCCGAGCATCTCCCCGTCCGCCTGGAAGGGCGTGATCGGGTCAGCGTCGAGGGTGAGCAATTCGTAGTTCTCCCAGACGCAGATACCCGTCGCCGGCCTGTGGTCGACGCCGATCGCGGCTCGCGAGAAGATCTCCGCGGCTCGGCGCACTCCGAGGTCGTTCGCGGCGAGCGTCGCGACTCCCTCGGGTGGGTTCGAGGTGAGGCGGAGCGGGAAGCGACCGAAGTACGTATAGGGGTCGTGAACCTGGGTCAGGGCGGCGACAGCGTCGAAGCGGCGACCTCCCGACTCGATCCGAATGTTCGGCTGCTCCGACCGCCACGTGGAGATGAGTCGCGTCACGGCGGTGCTTGCATAGTAGAGGCCGCCAAACCGGCTCTTCGCGAACGGGCGGGCCTCGGCAACTTCGACGACATCGGCATCGAAGCCGAACCCGACCGAGAAGGTCGCATGTCTCGTCATGCTGCCGGTGCCTGTCTCCGCGTCGATCCTGACCATCCGGGTCGCGAGCGGCGTGTAGGTGATCGCCGCCTCGGCGGCGCCTGTCGGCTTCATTGGCAAGCCGAGGATCCGGGCGAGGACGTTGGTCGTACCCACCGGTATGAGGCCGAGCGCTGTGGCGGTCCCGACGAGGGCGTTGGCGACGTGGTGGGCGACGCCGTCGCCACCCATGGCGAACACGGCGTCGACGCCGCGCTCTGCGGCTGCTCGGGCAGCGGTCTCCGCCTCCACTGCGCTGATCGGCCACTCGGTGGCGAGGTCGTAGCTACGTGCGAGCGTCGTCCTGATCTGGCGGAACCCGCCACCGGTGAACTGGGAGGCCGACGGATTGGCGATCAGGAGGGCGGTTGGCACGACGTGCATCCCGGAAGCATCCGGTAAGACTACGGACCACGAGGGTGTCAGCGGCTGCGTGTCGCAGGATCAACCTGCGAGGAGCTTCTCCACCTGGACACGGAGGTCGAGCGGACGGAACGGCTTCGTCATGAAGCTGTCCGCACCGCCGCGCTCGGCCTTGTCCGCCATCTCGGGCTGGGCGTGAGCAGTGAGCACGAGGACCTTGATCGAAGACGTCTCGTGGTCGTCGCGGAGCTGACGGAGGACTTCCCACCCGTCGAGGCCGGGGAGCCCGATATCGAGCACGACGGCGTCCGGGCGCGCCTCGCGAATGGCTGCGAGGCCGCTGACACCGTCATCGGCGGACGACACGGTGACCCCGAGGACGCGCAGGCAAACCTCGATGAGGCGTCTCACGGACGCCGAGTCCTCGATGACGAGCACATGTTGATCCACGGAAGGGGTATCGGGTGTTTCGACGACCGACTTCAGCAGTTGTTGGGAGTCGTCGAGGGCACATCGGACGACGAGCACGTACCCTGTGGGTGAAGATTCGAGCGTGCCCAGGAGGACAGGTGCTTCAACCCTATCGGCCACAACCGTACTCCGACTTCACGGACGACACCCAGGCGACCCGGTACCGGGAGGCGCTCAAGGCCGTCGAGGCGTCCCTCGGCGGGGCTGCACCCCTGGTGATCGGTGGCGAGCGTGTCAGTACGAAAGCGACGATCGAGTCCATCGATCCGTCACGTCCGGACCGCCTGGTAGGGACAGTGGCATCCGCCGATGTCGCCCATGCGGACGCCGCGATCACGGCAGCGTGGGACGCCTTCGGTTCATGGTCCCGTCGGACCGCCGAGGAGCGTGCAGGGCTCATCCATCGGGTCGGCGACCTGATTTCGGAGCGGACGTTCAGGTTCGCCGCATGGCAGACATTCGAAGCAGGGAAGAACTGGGCGGAGGCCGAGGCGGATGTCGCGGAAGCGGTCGACTTCTGCCGCTACTACGCGCATCAGGCGCTCGCCGTGGCCGAGCCCGTTCCCGTCCATTCGTACCCGGGCGAGACGAACGAGTCGTGGCTCCAGCCTCTCGGTGCCGGGATCGTGATTCCCCCGTGGAACTTCCCGCTCGCGATTCTCGTAGGGATGACCGTCGGTCCCGTCGCGGCAGGCAACACCGTCGTGCTCAAGCCGGCGTCGAACACCCCGATGGTGGGCTGGGGCTTCATGGAGGTCCTCGAGGAAGCGGGACTCCCTCCCGGCGTCGTCAACTTCCTACCAGGTTCGGGGGGAACGATCGGCGACGCGCTCGTCGATGATCCTCGGACGCGGTTCGTCAACTTCACCGGATCCAAAGAGGTGGGGCTCCGGATCGCCGAGCGCTCAGCAGTGGTCCGGCCGGGCCAGAAGTGGCTCAAGCGCGCATACTTGGAAATGGGCGGCAAGGACGCCCTGATCGTCGACGACACCGCCGACCTCGCTGTGGCGGCAGCCGATGTCGTGCGCTCGGCCTTCGGCTTCCAGGGGCAGAAGTGCTCGGCGTGCTCGCGCCTCATCGTGTTCTCGTCCGTTCACGATGAGCTGCTCGAGCGAGTCGTGGACATCGCGTCCCATCTCTCCGTCGGACCGGCGTCGGAGAACCATGCCGTCGGACCTGTGATTTCGGCCGCGCAGCGCCGTGCCGTCCTGTCCGAGATCGACCGTGGACGCGAGGATGCGACCCTCGTGATGGGTGGGAGGCCGATCGACCGGGACGGCGGCTTCTACATCGAACCGACGATCTTCGACGGTGTCGATCCGCTCAGCAGGCTCGCCCAGCACGAGATCTTCGGACCTGTCCTCTCTGTCATCGCGGTCGACGACTTCGATGAGGCGCTCGAAGTCGCGAACGGGACGGAGTTCGGTCTGACGGGTGGGCTGCACTCCGGCGACGAGCAGCGACTCGAGCGCGCGAAGCGGGAGTTCCACGTCGGGAACCTCTACCTGAACCGGAAGATCACCGGTGCGCTCGTCGGTGTCCAGCCATTCGGTGGTTTCAACATGTCAGGAAGCAACGCAAAGGCCGGGGGTCCCGACTACCTGCGGCTCTTCATGGAGATGAAGTCGGTGACGAGGCGTCTCTGAACGTCATGACTCCCCGTCGCCGGAGTATGTGTGCCAGATCACCACATTGCCGAGCGAGTCCATCACGATGGCGGTGTCACCGCCATTCGACCACACGGGCGTGTCCGAGCACCAGTGGATCGCGCCGGATGGCCCGCCTGCGCAACCGGTGACGACCGTGATCGCGCCGCCGGCCTCGAGGATCGTGCCCCGCGGGAACGTCAACCGATTGGCCGAGCTCTCATCACGGAGGACCCACAGGTCGAGGGGGACTCGTGCGTAGCCCTGGTTCTCGATGACGATGTACTCCTGATCCAGAGCCTCGTCGTCGGGGCCCGGCGGATCGTAGTTCAGCTCCGCCACCCTCACCACGGGCCGGTCCGTGGTGACCCCTTCACCCTCGCCGCATGCGAAGGTGCCCCACATCCCCTTCCCTGACTGGAACGCCCTCGCCTCACTCTGTTTCATCATCGCCGCATACGGGTTGCCGTTCTGGACGGCGACGGCGTGCCCATCCGCCACGAGCCGCGCGTTGACGAACTCGACGGCATCCCCCTCGACTGCCAACACGAATCGAAGGGCACGACCGAATTCGTCCGTCGGTTCGTCGTCCTCGATGAGGACGACGTCTCGTCCGAGCACCAGGTTGGTCAGCGCCGATCCCGACTCCGGACCCCAGCACTCGGTGAGCTCGGGGGCATTCACGCCGAGGAGCCGGACGACCGTCTCTGCGCCTTCGATCAGTACGGTCATCGTGTCCCCATCCGTGACCCCTGACACGCGTCCGACGATCCGTTCTTCGGGAGGCGGCAAGGGCGGCGTGATCATCGGTGTCGATGACCCGCCCGGAAGTGTCGTCGACGTCGAGCTCGTGGTGGTCTGGAACTCGGGCGCCTGGGGCCTCGTGTCACACGCCGCCCCGAGAACGGCGAGTGTGACGATCAGTGGAATCCAGAGCCTCGACATCGGGCAACGGTAGGACCCCGAATCCCGAACTGGGATCATCCTTGCCGAGCCTGAGGGATGAACGGCTTCGATCCCCGGCCCTAGTATCGACAGCCACGACGCGAGTGCCATTGGAGGAACGATGCCCGACCTGTTCGACCTGACCGGCAAGGTGGCGATCGTGACCGGCGGGAACGGCGGGATCGGGCTGGGAATCGCGAACGGCCTCGCCTCAGCGGGTGCAACCGTCGTGATCTGGGGTCGGAACGAGGCCCGCAACGCGGATGCGATCGACGTGATCGCATCGCACGGTGGTGAGACGCTTGCGCTGAGAGTCGACATCGGGATCGAGGACGACGTTGTCGAGGCGTTCGCTGCCTCGGTCGCCGCGTTCGGCCACGTCGACTCGGTGTTCGCAAACGCCGGTGTCGGAGCAGGTGCGACGCCGTTCGGCGACATGACGACCGAGGAGTGGCGGTGGATCTTCCAAGTGAACATGGACGGCGTGTTCTGGACGTTCCGCGAGGCCGTGAACCACATGAAGGACCGCGGTGGGGGATCGCTCGTCGTCACGTCCTCGGTGTCGGCGGACTTCGGCTTCCCGCGTGGCGAGCATTACGCCGCGACGAAGGCAGGCGTCAGGGCACTCGTGCAGGGGATTGCGGTCGAGTACGGGAAACACGGTATCCGTGCGAACGCGATTGCACCGGGATGGGTCGTCACCGGCATGACGGATGGCTTCATCGAAGGCGATCGGTTCACGGACAACGTACTGCCTCGTGTGCCGCTCGGTCGCTGGGGCCAGCCGGAGGACTTCGAAGGTATCGCCGTGTACCTCGCGTCCGACGCGTCACGCTGGCACACCGCTGACACGATCACGATCGACGGCGGATACCTCAAGAAGTAGCCCGAAGCCGCCGGCACCCGCACTCCTACAATGCGGCTCGGTCGTCCCAGGAGCATTGTCATGATCACATTCGACGAACAGGTGGCGATCGTCACAGGTGCCGGCCACGGACTCGGTCGATCCCACGCCCTCGCCCTCGCCGAACGAGGCGCTCGAGTCGTCGTGAACGACCTCGGAGGCGCCAGGGACGGAACCGGTTCCTCCCTCTCCGCAGCTGAGACCGTGGTTGCCGAGATCGAGGACGCGGGCGGTGAGGCCGTCGCCGACGGAGCAGACGTCACCGACGCCTCGGCGGTCGACTCGATGGTCAGGAGGGCGGTCGAGAGGTGGGGTCGCGTCGACATCCTCGTCAACAACGCTGGCATCTTGAGGGACAAGTCCTTCGCGAACATGGACCAGGGCGACTTCGACCTGGTCGTGGGGGTCCATCTCACTGGCACCGCACTCTGTACGAAGGCCGTCTGGGGCACCATGCGCGAGCAGGGTTACGGTCGGATCGTCGTGACGACCTCGTCATCAGGCTTGTACGGGAACTTCGGGCAGGCGAACTACGGCGCCGCAAAGATGGGCGTCGTCGGGCTCATGAACACCCTCGCCATCGAGGGGGCGAAGTACGACATCAGGGTCAACGCCCTCGCACCCGTTGCGCACACCCGCATGACGGACGACCTCCTCCCGGACGAGGCGAAGGATCTCCTCAAACCGTCCGAGGTCACACCTGCCGTCCTGTTCCTCGTGTCGCGAGACGCCCCGACACGGACCATCCTCGCGGCTGGGGCGGGCGGCTACGCCACGGCCAGGATCTACGAGACCGATGGCATCTGGCTCCCTCCTGACGAGCGGACACCCGAGGCGATCGCAGAACGTTTCGAAGAGATCGCCGATCCCGCCGGTCAGCGCGAGCTGTTGGCGGGAGGCGAGCAGACCATGAAGTTCCTGGAGAAGGCCATGTCGGCTGGCGGAGGGGGTACCACATGACCGACCGTGAAGCAGTCGTCGTCTCCGGTGCGCGGACACCGATCGGCAGGGCATACCGCGGTGCGTTCAACAACCTCGAGGCGCCGAGCCTCGGAGCGATTCCGGTCGCCGCGGCCCTCGAGCGTGCCGGCGTCGATCCCGCCGACGTCGACGATGTGATCATGGGTTGCGCGATGCCCCAGGGGACGCAGTTCCCGAACATCGGCCGTCTCGTCTCACTCGCTGCGGGCCTCCCGACCTCGGTCAGCGGTATGACCATCGATCGGCAGTGCTCCTCGGGGATGATGGCAATCGCCACCGCGGCGAAGCAGGTCATGTACGACGGCATGGACATCGTCGTCGCAGGCGGCCTCGAGTCGATCTCCCTCGCCCAGAACGAACACACGAACATGTTCCGGATGGTGGATCCCGCGCTCGTCGAACGGCATCCCGCCGCATACATGCCGATGCTCCAGACCGCTGAGGTGGTCGCTGAACGCTTCGGGATCAGTCGCAGGGCCCAGGACGAGTACGGATACCAATCCCAGATGAGAACCGCAGCTGCCAAGGCCGCTGGGGCGTTCGATGACGAGGTCGTACCCGTCACCACACCCAAGGCGATCGTGGACCGGGCAACGGGGGAGACCACCTACGAGACGGTCACCCTCGCCGACGACGAAGGGAACCGGCCCGACACGACGCTCGAGGGCCTCGCCGAGCTTCCCCCCGTCCTCGGCGGCACCATCACGGCGGGAAATGCGAGCCAGCTGTCGGACGGTGCCGCCGCGACCGTCGTGATGAGCTCATCGATGGCAGCAGAGCGTGGGCTGGAGCCCCTCGGCTACTACCGGGGAATCGCCGTCGCCGGGGTCGATCCCGACATCATGGGCATCGGCCCCGTCTACGCGGTCCCCAAGCTCCTGGGCAGAGCCGGGTTGACCATCGGCGACATCGACCTCTGGGAGCTCAATGAGGCGTTCGCCGTTCAGGTGATCTACTGCCGTGACGAGCTCGGGATCGACGACGCCAAGCTGAACGTGCACGGAGGTGCGATCTCGATAGGCCACCCGTACGGGATGACGGGAGCCCGGATGGTGATGCACGCCCTCATCGAGGGTCGTCGGCGCAGCGCCCGGTTCGTCGTGGCGACGATGTGTGTCGGCGGGGGTATGGGAGCTGCCGGCCTGTTCGAGATCGCCTGATGCGGGCCGTCGTCTGCTCAGAACTGGGCACTCCCGACCTGCTGTCGCTCGGCGAATTGCCGGACCCGGAGCCGGGTCCGGGCCAGGTCACGATCGAGGTCGAGACGGCGAGCTTCAACTTCCCCGACCTCCTCGTCATCGCCGGCGAGTACCAGTTCCGGTCTGAACCCCCGTTCGCTCCCGGCGGCGAGGCGGCGGGGACGATCGTCGCCCTCGGTCCGGGGGTCACCGGGTTCACCGTCGGGGACAGGGTTGCGGCGATCGGCTCGTCCGGTGCGTTCGCGGCGCGCTGGTCCGTCGACGCCGCCCTCACGGTGCCGATCCCCGACGGCATCTCATTCGAGGTGGCGGCCGCATGCACGATGACCTATGGCACCT
>CAZYGP010000025.1:0-14477 GCA_964647265.1 uncultured Acidimicrobiaceae bacterium
GGAACGAGCGAGGCGCTCGACCTGCGCGGAACGCTCGCCATCGCGAACGCGAAGGCGGCATACGGGCGATATCTCCAGCTGTTCGAGGGCCAGGGTTTCACCGCACTCGCCGAGCGCGGCACGAGGCCTCAACGGGTCCTGTGGGCATCCACATCGACGAAGAACCCGGACTATCGGGACGTGATGTACGTCGAGGAGCTGATCGGACCGAACACGGTCAACACCGCGCCTCCGGATACGATCGACGACTTCGAGGACCATGGCGTGGTCAAGGCCGATTCCCTGCTCGACGGAATCGACGCCGCAACGACACGGATCCGTTCCCTCCGCGAGATCGGCCTCGACTTCGGTTCGATCACTGATCGGCTTCAGGTCGACGGCGTCGCGGCGTTCGCCGATTCCTACGAGAGCCTTCTCGCAACGATCACACAGAAGCAAGCGGCGATCGACGCCTGACGCGCCCTATCCGAGATCGACACCGATGCGGCCGACGCCGATCGCGCTCGGACGTGGGAAGACGAGGTCCCGATCGTCCTCGAGCGCCGAGGCACGGGCGCGCTCGGCATCTGCGTCGCGCGACAGCTCGAGCCGGAAACGCGACAGGCCGTCGTACCGATACGTGAGGGAACCCCCCATGAGCTCGGCGAGCGTCCTCGACACGGTCAGTCCCAGCCCGACGGAGCCCGGGAGGCCGATGGCCGTGTGGGCCCTCTCATACGGTTCGAAGACGCGCTCGCGGTCCTCGGTCGGGATCCCCGGTCCGTCGTCGATCACCTCGACGACATGGGCTCCCGACGTCGACGTCATCACCACCTCGATGTTCGGTCCACCGTATCGGATGGCGTTCGTGATGAGGTTGCGGAGGATCTGCTTCACCCGCATCGGGTCGGCGTCCACGATCCCCTCGTGGACATCGACGCGGATGGTCCGGCCGGGGGCCGCTGGATAGCTCGCAAGAACGCTGCGGATGTGTCGATCGATCTCGATCGGTTCACTGACCACCGTCACGCTTCCCACGTTGGCGCGTGCAGCGACAAGGAGATCCTCGATCAGGTCGGACATGTCCTGGCTCTGCTCGACGAGCATCCGGGTGAACTCGGCGCACTCTTCCTCGGTCAGCTCGGCCCAGCGCTCGTTCAACTCGAGCGCCATGCCGTTCACGACCGTGAGCGGCGTCCGTAGCTCGTGACTGACGGATGCGACGAAGGCATCCTTCGAACGGAGCAGGGTCTCGAGGCGTGCCTTCGCACTCGCACGGTCGATGGCAGCCGCGAGCACGTTGGCGACCGAGTGGAGGAAGTTGAGGTCCTCGGAGCTGAAGACCCGCTCGGTCCGCGATAGGGCAATGAGGGTGCCAAAGTCGATGTCGGCACCCGGAATCATCACTGCGATCACCGATTCGACCTTTGCATCGGCGAGGCGGGGCGCTGCGAACCGGACCTCCACTGCAGACCTGAGGACGACTGGTGCCGCCGTCATGTGGGCGCGATCGGCGAGGGAGGCGGTTGCATAGGGGTCGAGATCGAACGAAGACGTGTGGCCGAGCAGGTTGAACGAACCGTCGGGTGACCTTGCGAGGACCGCCGCGCCGTCCGTTCTGAGTACGCGCGCGACGGACTCTGTCACGGACCTCATGACGAGCGAGATGTCGTCCGCCTCGAGCGCGATCTGACCGATCGAGGCAGCTGCCTCCTGTTGGATGGCTCTGGCCCACAGCTCGTCCTCGATGTTGCGCCGGCCCGTTACGTCGACGAGCGCACCCTCGTAGATCTCCCCGACGTCGGTGTCGATCATCCGCGTCGTGTCACGAACCCAGATGACGGTGCCGTCCAGCCGCCTCATTCTCGATTCGAATCCGACGACAGTTCGTTGTTCGGCAAGCATCTCGCTGAGACGCTCCCGATCGACGGAGTCGACGTACATCGATCCTGCGTCCATCCCGAGGAGCTCGGCTTCCGATCGCGCACCGAGAAGATCGACGAGAGCCCTGTTCGCCTGGATGATCTCCCCGTTCGGGCGGGATCGGTAGAGAGCGACTGGGATCCGCTCGAAGAACGATCGGTAGTTGAGTCTGGTCTCGATGAGTTCAGACTCGGCGCGTCGCTGCGCCGATACGTCGTGGAGGGCGACCTGTACGGCCAACTCGTTTCCGTAGTCGATCGGTGTGACAGCTGCATCGACCACGATCTTCTCCCCTGCCTCGCTCACCATTGCGACACCGACAAGCGTGAAGGGCTCCAGCCTCTCCTCGCAGCGATCGATGTTCTCGAGGAGGCCGTCGCGGCTGGTTGCGTCGACGAAATCACCGAAGGACCGATCGTCGAGTGCCGCGATTCCTCCGGTGAGCAGTCGTTGCGTCGCGTCGTTTGCGTATCGAATGACACCGTCTGTCACGACGAGAAACGCTGTCGGTGCCGACGCGAGCAACCTCTGGTAGCGGTCAGCACTCGTCTCGGCTGCCGCATGGAGGCTCTGGAGGTACCGATCGAGGCCCCGCATGACGAGGAACGAGAGACCGATGGCGATGGTCCGACCGGCGATCAGCAGGATGGCGAGGCTCTGATCCGCCATGAAACTCGTCGGAGCGATGAGCACGAGGCCGACCTTGGAGATCTCCATGGCCATGACCGTGCCCGCGAATCGCGTCGAGGTCGATCGCTTCGAGAAGAACTCGACGACGGCCACGGTCCAGATACTGAGTACGAGCGTGATCGCAGCTGCATCGGGGACGGCGACCCACACGAAGTACGACAGGACGGCGTCGATGCCGCCCGACAGGCGAACACCCGAATACCTGCCCCCTCGTCGCACGATGAACGGCGCACCGGCGCACGCGGCGAGTGCCACGACTGCGCCGACCTGGGTTGACGAGTCCAGATCGAGGGCGATGACCCCCGGGAGCCCGATGATGGCGTACGCGAGGATGCGGAGCCTCAGGAGGAGGCCCATGAGCCGATACCGCTCGTTGCGCGCGATGAGAACCGACGACATCAGACCTGTTATCGGCGGATTGCCGGGAGGCCTTGACCCTCGGGCCCTCACCATCCCGGGATGCGGACGAGGAGCGCTCCCCTACCGGGCAGCGTCGCCCACAGCGGCTTTCGGTCGCCCACCGGCTCCCGAACGTCAGGTCTCACACTCGGTGGACACCTCGAAAGTCGCATCAGGGTCCGATTGGCCTGCGATCACCTGGCGGACCTTGGTCTGGATCCGGTCGACGTCGGGCACGGGATGCCCCTTGCGGTCACGCTCGTCGAGCCAGTAGGCGTGCGTGAACCCGATCGTTTCGATGTCGTCGAATCCGAGGTCCGACACCGCCTCGATGAAATCGGGCACGAATGTGAGTGGGATGTCCGTGACGACGGATCCCGTGATCGCGTCGGCGATCGCCGGAAACGATCGAAGGAGGGTCAGCGGATCCGACTTGGCTGCGACGGCCTTCACCATGCATCGCTGACGGGCCATGCGCGTGTAGTCCGATGAACCCTTCCTCGCCCTGGCGTAGGCGAGTGCTTCGGGACCATCGAGATGGTTCCAGCCGGGCTCCACCTTGACATAGGCCCACGGATCGCCCTCCCGCGGCGGTGACACCTCGGACTCGAACGGCTGGAGCACGAACACGTCGATGCCGCCGATCGCGTCGACGAGGTCCACGAACGCTGCCATGTCGATCAGCGCGTAGTAGTCGATGTTGAGGCCCATCAGGTTCTCGAGGACGTCGCGCAACGCCGCCATCCCGGGATCCTGCTCGTCGGGATAGGTGCCCGTCCATCTTCGTGTGAACGGGTAGACGGCGTTGAGCTGTTCCGGGAAGCACTTGCACGACTCGAACTCGGGCATCTCCGCCTCGACCGGCGCCGTTTCCGTCGTATCCTCCACCGGTTCCGGCGGAGGGGCCAAACGGATCTCGAGATCCACGAACGCTTCGTCGAATGCCTTTGGCAGCGGGATCTGAGCCATGTTCCTCGGAAAGCTGAAGAGCGACGCGCGGCCCGTCGCCGTGTCGATCGTGGCGACCATCATCGCGTCTGTTCGAAGACCTCCCCTTCCGGGTCCGGCGTCACCGCCAGCGAACAGGATTGTGATGCGGCTCGCACCGACCCGTTCGTTGAAGTCCTGGAAGGGCGCCAAGCGGAAGCGTGAATTCCGGTCGGCGACGATCGCCGGCCAGATCGCAACGGCGTCAGGGTCGCCGAACCCCTCCCGGAAGAGGAGGTTTCGCGTCGAGGTCGAAGCGACACCATCGGTCTCATACACGTGAACGACAGGGTCGGGCACGATGTCTGCGTCCGTGCCGATCGGGATCAACGGCGTGATCGGTGGAGATTCATCAATGACGAACACCGCTTCGATGACGTTCACAGCGTCGTACGTGTAGCGACCGACGAAGACCTGGGGCAGGATCACGACCAGCCCGAGGGCACAGCCGATCACGGCGATGCCCAAGTGGGACCCGGCCGAGCCGTGGGCCCTTGACGCGATCGCGTACGCGTCGACGGATGCCGCGATCCTCCACATCGCGATGAGGATGTTCGCGGCGAATATCGCCCACAGCACGTCGGGGTCGAGCACCGTACCGACCAGGTCCCTCGTGCGGAGCGTCGTGAGAGGGATGACACCTGCCACGATCACGACCGTCGGGCTGAACCACGCGAGCGCTCTTCGGTACCTCCGCGAGTACGCCTGACCCGCGCCAGGGACGAGTGCACTCAGGATGGCTGCGAGCCATGGTCTCGAGTACGAGACACCTTCGATGGCGGAGGTCGCCACGGTCCCCTCACGGTCGACGCTCGAACGGTACGCCCGACCAACCGTTAGTCGGCGAGGAACGATGATCGACGCTGGATCGCCACCCACCGCATGTCAGGAGCGGCACTCGCTGTCGGACCCCGTTGAGAACGTCGTCGTTTCATCGGCGTTGAATGCCCAACGGACCATCGCCTGGATCCGAGGCAGGTCTGGTGTTGGCTTCCCGCGGGCATCGAGCTCAGGTGTGTAGTACGGCGGCACGAACCCCACGGTCGCCACGTCCTCGAAGTCGAGTGCAGACGCGTACTCGAGGAGCTTCGGAAGGTATGAGAGGTCGATGTCAGTCCTCACCGAGGCTCCGACGGCTCGCGAGATCCCACTGAACCGGGTGAGGACGGTCGCCGGATCAGCCTGCGCTGCCACGGCCCTGAGCATGCAGCGCTGACGGTGCATGCGTGTGTAGTCGGACGTGCTCTTCCTTTCCCGGACATAGGCGAGGGCTTCGTGGCCGGTCAGGTGCTGCCATCCGGGCGAGAGATCGATGACGATCCAATCCTCCCCTTCGTTCGCAGGGGACACCTCGGTGGACACTGATCCGGTCACATACACGCGCACGCCGCCGAGGGCGTCGACGACCCTCACGAACCCACCCATGTTGACCATCGCGTAATAGTCGATTTCGATCCCGAGCAGGATCTCGAGCGTGTCGCGAAGCGCGGCGAGTCCCGGATCGACCTCGTTGGGATACGTGTCGACCCACTTTCGGGTGAACGGGTAGATCGCGTTGATCTGATCGGGGAAGCAGTAGCACGGTTCGAACTGATCGGGCTCCCCGTCGCCGTCCTCGTCGGTCCAGGTCGAACGCTCCGCGTAGGGGACGAGCTGTTTCTCGAGGTCGACGAACGCTGTCGACCACGCGTCGGGAAGGGGGACATGGGTCATGTTGCGGGGGATGCCGAACAGCGCTGCCTTGCCAGTGGTCGTGTCGAAGGATGCGACCATGATCGAATCCGTACGCGACCCGCCGCGACCCGGACCTCCATCACCACCGGCGAGCAGGATCGTCAAACGGTCGACACCGGCGATGTCGTCACCGATCAGCGACTGGAGGGACATGTCGGCGCGCTGTTGATACTCGCGACCGAGGGCGACGGCCTCAGGGTCACCGACACCGTCGACGAAGATCAGGTTCCTCCTCGGCACGTCACGTGTGACGACCACCCTCGTTGCGGGATCCGCCACCTCCGTGATCGCGAGGTCGTCAGGGGCGAAGGGTGCAGGACGAGGGTCGACGTCGTCGAACGCGACGGTGCGAACCTCGTTCTCCGTCACGAAGACGTCGTCGAGAAGCTGCGCTGCATCGAGCGTGTACCTCGCCACGACAACGTGGGGCAGCGCGACCGCCACGGCGAGCACCGCAACGATCATCGATGCCCCGAGTCCGCGCCTCGATCGCGCGAGGCGGTATGGATCGGCAACCCCGACGACGCGCCAGGCAAGGACCGCGATGTTGACGGCGAGGATCGCCTTGAGGACCGTAGGACGAACCACCCAGCCGAGGAGGTCGAAGCTCGACATGCGGCTGACCGCGAGGACGCCGGCGCCGATCGCAACGACCGGAAGTGCCATGAGCACCGCCCGCCGCCGGTAGCCGATATATCCGTGCCCGAGCCCGGGGAACAGCGCTCCGAGGGCGGCGGCGACCAGCCCACTCCGGTCGCGGGCCTCTCCCGGTGCGCCGCCCAAGATCGCCTTCACAATCGAAGCGTACGCGACGTTCACGCATACGCATCAGGCCGGCATCGACTCACACCATGCCGAGTGTTGCCCGGGTGCGGGGCCCCACGAGGCCGTCGACCCACAGCTTGTGATACTGCTGGAACGAGACCACGGCTCTGAGCGTCATCGGGCCGAAGATCCCATCCGCGGCTCCGGGATCGAAGCCCTTCTCGTCGAGCGCCCGCTGTACGGCCTGCACGGCCTCACCGCGCGAGCCGAGTGAGAGGACCTTCGGATCGGCCGGGTCGTGAACAAGCCCTGCGATCGTCGCCTTCGTGGAACGGCCAACGAGTCCGTCAGCGGTCAACGCGTTCGCCGCCTGGAACCGGCGGACGGCCGTCTCCGTCTGGGGGCCGAACCGGCCATCGGGTGAACCGCTGTCGTAGCCGAGGGTGGCGAGCCTCTCCTGGAGGACACGCACGTCCGCTCCGTGAACGCCGCGCTGGAGGACCCGTGCTCCGCCGACCAGCGGGTCCCGCGCCCTTCCGCCGACGTCGTTCCCTCCGGCCGCCACGAGGGCCGAGTATGGGTTCACCACCACGCCTGCTGGGGTTCGCAGCTCGAAGTGGAGATGTGGAGCGGTGTCCTCCGCCGTTCCACTGTCGCCCACCCACGCGATGTGCTGACCGGCCTCGACTCTGACGCCGGGCGTGATGGCACGCTTGATCCCCCATCCCTTTCCGTCGTCGGTTCCGGTCGTGTCGTTGTCGAGGTGGATGTACCAGCTCTCCCATCCGTCGTCGTGGAGGATCACGAGTGAGCAGCACCTCTCACGGTTCATGTGATCCTTGTCGGTCCAGTTGATGAGCCTCACGACCCCCGAGGCAGCTGCGACAACAGGAACCATCTTGTCGGCCATGATGTCCTGGCCCGTGTGGAACCCGTGCGATCGACCCGCCCAGAACGTGTCAGAGAAGTGGTGGACACCCTCGACGGGAAAGACGAGGTCGTACTGGACATCCTCTCCCAGGTCGACGGCGTACGCCGCGGCCGGGAGAAGGATGGTGAAGGTCGTGATGAGGGCAACAAGGCCTCGGGCGTGTCGGGAAGCCATCCACAAGGTATCGGCGACTCCGGCCCTGACCTGAGCGTTCGGGACGCTGAGGTCGTCGGTTCGAGTCCGGTCGTCCCGACTCAGAGACCCCAGGTCAGGCCGCTCTCCAGAGCGGCCTGATTGTATGCGACCGGTCTGCATCGCGCGTCACAGACCACGACCTTGCCCGCGATCGCGGTTCTGCCTGGGTAGAAAACGTTCCCCGAGCCGCTCGGCGCCCTGCCGGTCTATGCGGGCGGTATTCCGCTTGATCGAGAGGCGCGGCTTGAGTCGCGTTGGTCCCTTGCAGGCTTCAGGCTATTCGTCCCCGGAGAATGAAGGTCTCCATCATTCCCTTCCCCTTGACCTCGATGTGGCCTCTCGACTCGAAGGCGTATCGGTGGACGAGGAGGTCGCGGACGCGTGGTGTGGTTTGGATCTCCCCCGGTAACCCGCCTGACTCCATTCGACTCGCCAAGTTGACGGTCTCGCCCCATAGGTCGTAGGAGAACTTGTGTGTTCCGATGATGCCTGCAACGACGGCTCCGCTGTTGATGCCGATCCGGAGTCGCAACCGACGCCCGCCGAAGTCTTCGTTAGCGACATGATCGCGGATTCGGAGAGCCAACTCGGCGATGGCCTCGGCGTGGTCGGATCTTGGGACCGGTACTCCGGCCGCCACCATGTACTCGTCGCCGACGGTCTTGATCTTCTCCAAACCCAGTTCGGTAACGAAGCCGTCGAATACCGAGAACACCTGGTTCAGTAGCCCGACCAGTTCGGTCGGGCTCATCTTGGCCGACATCGGAGTGAAGCCGACGACATCGGCGAACAGGACCGACGCGTCCGGGTAGTCGTCAGCGATCATCGTCGCTCGGGTCTTCAGGCGAGCCGCTATCTCCGCAGGAAGGATGTTGTGCAACAGATCGTCGGATTGTCTCTGGAAGCGGTCGCGCTGACGCACGAAGTAGAGGGTGATCGCCATGATCACGATCCCAACGAAGATGAGGTTCTCAGCGGCACCGGCATCAGTAGGCGTCGTGGCATAAATCGGGTCGACGAAATTGGCTACGACGGCGCTTGCGATGACGGTTACCACGTAGACCGCAAACCAAACGATGGCGGCGCGACGTCCCAGGATCATGAGCGCAGCCAGCGGGATGATCAGAAGAAAGACCGTACTGAAATCCCCGGCGACGATTCCACCTATGAGAGGGGTGGTGTAGAAGGTTTCGGCAATGACCACGCCGAACACCCCGTTCACGATCCAGGGAAACCATCTTGGACGCAACTGCAACAACCCCAGAGCGATGAAGCCTGCAGCCACGACCACCAAGAGTGCGAAGGCGACCCTGGGCTGGGTATTCGTGAGCCCGATGGCATCGGGAATCGTGAGAAGCGTCGTGATGATCACGGCAGCGACGAAGATCCGCCGGTTTCCTTCCCGATCGCTCGGCTCCCCCGGGTATCCACCGATCGACAGAACAACCTCAAGACTCCGACGCCAGACCGATCTCATGAGCCTGAACGGTAACCCTGCACTCAGCTGGACGTGGACCATCACCCTGACCGTGCCTGCCTCCGGTGCCAACGAGGTGCCGAAATGCCCGCCTATTCCATCGCTGTCGAACTCGGCCTCGTACCACGACCGGGCGTCCGTTTCGGGTGATGGTGCTTCCGGTCTTCGTCGGGAACCCAAGCTGGTCGTCGGTGCGTCGAAACGGGGCTGGACAGCCCGCAGCGGTGACCAACAGACCACAGCCCCGAATCAGAAACACCAGGTCAACGCAGCCGAAAGGGTGGTCCTTGGTCTGGGCTCGATTCCATCGCGCGTTGAGTGGACACGCGTCGAAGCCACTTCCCTCGCTTGACCCCCATGGAAGTGTGGCCACGTCCTGGCGAAGGCGAAGAGGTCGGCGATGTCGCCACCTCCGAGGCGGGCTTGGGCTGTCTCGATGTCGACGCCTTCGAGGACGAGTCCGGTAGCGTTGGCCCGGCGGAGGTCGTGGAATTGGAGCCCTACCACGCCCCGCCGCTGGGGACGAAACCGGAGTGGCGCTTTGCTCAACTCTCGCAGTCACCATGTGTGCGTGAGCTCCTACGCCGAGATACGTTCACGGATGTGGTGGACGGGGGAGACCCGCCCTTGTACCCTTGACGACGACGCAGACCTAAGGGGGATGGTCGTGATGCGAAGGCTGCTGTGGGTGCTCCTGGTGGTCGTCGCCTTCATAGTGGTGGCCTGTGGAGATGGCGGCGACGACGATGGCGACAGCTCAAACGGCGCCGGTACTGCCGATACTTCCGAGAACGCACTCGCTGGTGACGACGAAGAAGGCTCAGACGGCACCGACACTCCCGAGAACGGTGGCGACCCCGACGATGGGAATGGTGAAACCGTCAGCTCCGATGTCGGTGCCTGCGGTGTGCTCTCGGTCGAGGCGGTGAGCGACGCCACCGGAGTTGACAACGTCGAGAGCGAAGGCATGCAGGCCGGGCCCGCCCTAACTTGCACCTACAGCAGCAGCGACGGCACCGCCCTCATCTCCCTCGTTCTGCTCCCGGAAGAACGCCCTGCGGACACTTGGAGCTCGGACATGGCCTCCTCTGGTATGGAGGAGGTGGATACCGATGGCGCAGCAGCGTACTGGTGGAATGATGGCCAAATCGTGTACGTCAACAAGGGGGGGGCCGTAGCAGCTCTGGGGTCGTTGATGGTGGGCGGCGAGGATGTGGTGCGCGCACTGACTCAGACCGTTGCCGACGGCATGCCGGACTGATCCGTCTTCGACGTGCCGGCCTCTGGCATACCCTCGCTTGCTCGAGTTCTACGCACAGCCCGGCTGCCACGACAGCCAGAGACCAACCAGAAACCACACGGTCTGTCCGTACTCCCACCGCCACGGCATCGAGAGTCGCTGACGCAAGAGCGCGTTCGCGGTCGTGAGCCATGGCATGTCCGAGTCGATGATTGAGGCGATTCGCCCAGCTCCTGCGCGAAGTTGTGTTGGCCAAGCCGCCCTGCTCGATCTGTCGGTCAACGCAGAATCGATCGTGCTGGCTGCTTCGGGCCACGTCGTGGATGTCGATCCACCAGACGCCATCGCCGATGCCGTGATCAACGGGGAGAGCTAGCGGTAGCCAAGCGGGACCAGCGACCCAGGAGGATCCGATGGTTGCGGTACGCTCGACCCATCGAGGCAAGGATCGACATGTCCGTTGTGGACGCAATCCGGAGCGCGGTGGAGGCCAGGTCCGACGAGCTCGTCGAGCTCCTTGCGTCCTTCGTCGGCATCGCATCCGAGAACCCGCCCGGTACAGGGCTCAAGGCGGGTCAGGCGTGGATCGGGGAGCACCTCGGGCGCTACGACATCCCGTTCGAGACCCATTCGACGGCCCGAGGCGACACCGACCATGCGGTGATCGTCGGCGCCGTCGGCGATGGTGACGAGTTCGTGTACCTGCATGGTCACTACGACGTGGTCCCTGCATTCAACGCGGACCAGTTCATGGTCGACGTCCGGGATGGGGTGATGTTCGGACGCGGCACATCGGACATGAAGAGCGGCCTCGTTGCAATGTTGCTGGCGGCGGTCATCCACCGCGACCTCGGTGGTGTCGGTCAGATCCGGCTGGTGTATGTCCCGGACGAGGAGAGCGGAGGGGCTGATGGCGCGGAACGGATGCATGAGCTTGGCCTTCTGGATACGAAGGGTTGCCTCGGTGCGATCGTCGGCGAGCCGAGCTACCCCGACATCTGGTATGCGGCCAGGGGGGCCTTCACCGTCAAGGTGACCGTCGCGGGTAAGCCAGCCCACGTCGGCCTCCACTACACGGGCGACAGCGCCTTCGAGCACGCCCACCAGGTCGTCGATCGGCTGCTCCAATGGCGTGACGCCGTGGCGACCCGCAAGACCGACTTCCGGATCGCACCAGAAGCGGCGCGTTCATCGATCGTGCTCATCGGTGGTACGAGTGGAGGGGGCACCAATTTCAACATCGTCCCCGACGAGTACAGCTTCACCATCGACCGCCGCCCGAACCCCGACGAGGACTACGACGCAGCGAAGACCGAGATGCTGGACCTGCTCGATGAGCTGTCCGAGAGCCATCCCCTGACGATCGAGATCCTCCAGGATGCACGACCGGCCAGCGCCGGGGTCGACCAACCGCTCATCACGTCGATACAGGACAACATCAAGAGGTTCGGCGCACGCCGCGCGTCGCTCTCCATGTGCCCAGGATGCCTCGAGACCCGCATCTACAGCGAACACGGAATTCCCGCGGCTGCCTACGGACCCGGCCCAATGGCAGTCATGCATGCACCGGACGAGCATGTTCCCATCACAAACCTGATCGAAGCTTGCGCGGTCTACGCAGCCGTGCTCGGGGACACCTTCGGCTATCGCCTGCGCTGATCGACCATGGTGAGTGTCGGAATGAGGGCACAAGACCCGCACGTCGACTCCACTAGGGTGAGTGAGGCCCCTGGCGCCCTCGGGCAGGTCCTCCGCGATCGGATGGGGGTCCCATTGTGGAGGTTGAACACGTGGACCGAGAAGAGTTCGTCGACCTGATGCACAGGCTGGCCAGGGCGTGGGCCGACCTCGACGCGGAGGTCGCCGTCGGATGCTTCACCACGGATGCCGTCTACATGCAGCCTCCCGACGTACAGTGCTACACCGGCACCGACCAGCTTCGTGCCTACTTCGGAGCCCTCGAGGAAGGAACCTACCTCGACTACCAGAACCTGTGGTTCGACGAAGCGAGCCAGGTGGGCTGCGCAGAATTCTCCTTTGGCGTGAGGGGGCGGCCCGAGGCCGACCACGGAACGATCGTCGTGGGACTCGAAGGCGGTGCGATCAGTCACTGGCGGGAGTACGTGCAGAAGGGCCCGGCAAGCTTCGAAGTGTTCGTGGCTGTCGACAAGGTATGGCAGTGGCACATCGGCAACCACCCGTAACGGTCGACACGGATCTGGGCGGGACCTCGATAGTTCGGCGTCGCGGAAGGGCCGGTTCTACATCCCATTGATCTCGCCGTGAGAGTCCACCGATCTCACCGCGAGCTGCCGATCGGGAACCCGATCGGATCATCCGTGCGTCGAAACGGAAGACGGTCACCCGAACGGATGACCGACAGACCACATGCCCCTAATCAGGTCGGGTAACCGGGAGGAACCGATGCGCAGACAGATCATCGTTGCAGTTCTGGGGGCGGGTGCGCTGCTCATGGCGGCGTGTACCCCTCAGGTCACCGTTGAGAACTCGGGGTCGACCGGTGACGGGCTCACACGCGGCATTTCGGTCTCCGGTGTCGGAAGAGTGACCGGCACCCCTGACACGTTGACCATGTCATTCGGTGTCCAGATCGTCGACGATTCCGTATCGGCGGCGGTCGAGCGTGCAGCCCAGCGCGCCGATGCCGTCATTGCCGCACTCATCGCCTCTGGCGTTGCCGAGTCGGACATCCAGACAGCAAACTACTCCATCTACCCGCGCTACGAATGGCGCAACGACCAGCAGATCCTGACGGGCTACGAGGTTTCGAACACGGTCACGGCAAAGATCCGTGAGATCGACACGGCCGGCGAGACGATCGACGCCGTATCGGCAGCGGGCGGCGATGACGTCACCGTGTCGGGCGTCAGCTTCTCGATCGAGGACAACGAGGCCCTGCTCGAGGCCGCCCGTGCGGCAGCGTGGGCCGATGCCCAGGGGAAGGCAGACCAGTTGGCATCGCTCAGCAGTGTGACCCTCGGCGCGCCGAGCGCCATCTCCGAGTCCTTCTCCTCCGCTCAGCCTCCCATCTGGTACGAGGAGAGGGCGGTGGCAAGCGACGGCGGGTTCGCCACCCCGATCACACCGGGTGAGCAGGAAATCGCGGTCACGCTCCAGGTCCATTTCTCGATCGACGGCTGACCGATCACATCGCGTGGTGACGCGGGACGTTCAGCGTGGTTCGAGGGGCGACGCCTCGACGCAACCGACGAGATCGCTCGGAGTCGCGACAGCCGGGTCGTAGCGCACGACGAAGGCGGTGAGTCGACGGTCGACCCGAACACTGATGACGCCGGCGATCCTCTCGATCGACGAGACCGCATCGCTCATACAGGCGCTGCAGTCACAGCCTGCGCAGGTGAATGAGCGGACAGGGATGTGTGAAACGGTCGGGGTCATTGCACACGGTTGGTTGGGCTCCGGATGGTACATCGGCCGGTGTGCCCGTTCGACGCCTCGCACCGGATTGATCGATTCGGTAGGGTGCGGGCAATATCGCATCTGGGGCGCGGGGGTGTTCGGTGGTGAGGATCCGAGGCAGAGTACGAACGGTTGCCGCACTCCTCGTCGGAGCGCTCTTCGTGGGCGCATGCGGCGGGGATGGGGCGGAGTCGACGACGACCACCACCACCGAGCCGACGACGACGTCGACATCCTCCACGACATCGACTGTCGCCACCACGACCACGACGTCCACGACGGTTCCTCCCATCCCTGCAACGGCGACGACCTATGTCGTGCAGACCGATCTGACCGCCCTTGGATACTTCAGCGGCGTCATCGACGGTATCGCAGGAGACGAGACCCGTGCGGCCATCGCCCGATTCCAGTCCGACGCCGGCATCGAGGCAGACGGCGAGTTCGGCCCGATCACCGATGCAGCTCTGTTCCCCCGACTCCAGCAGGACGCGCCCTACGTCGAGTCCGTCCAGGAGACACTGGCCTCTCTCGAGCTCTACACCGGACCCATCGACGGCGACTTCGGCAGGGGCACACAGGCCGCCGTCAGCAGGTTCCAGGAGTCGTGCGACCTCGAGCCGACCGGCGAGCTCGATATCGCGACAAGGTTGTGCCTCTTCGAGGTGTGAGCGGGCACACAATCGATCCGATGTCGGACTCGGTCCCCTCACGCGGGG
>CAZYGP010000025.1:14487-14892 GCA_964647265.1 uncultured Acidimicrobiaceae bacterium
GCGTGGACCTACGTCTTCGGTGAACCGACCGACGAGGTTCGCATGCTCACCGAGGAGCTCATCAACAAGGTCACATGGAAGATCCCGAACGCGCTCGTGCTGGTCGGGTCCCGGTCGGAGGACGATTGGAACGGGATGACGACTTCCTGGGTGACGCAGGTGGCGCAGGACCCTGTGCTGATCGGGATCGGCGTCGACACCGTCGCCGTCACCCATCGACTCATCGAGTCGGGAGGATCGTTCACGATCAACCTGTGGAACGCCGAGAACACACGACCCTTCGTCAAGTTCTCGAAACCGGCCACCAAGGACGGCATGACGCTCAACGGCTATCCCATCACCGAGGGCATGACCGGCGCACCCGTGTTCGATGACGCCATTGCGTGGATGGAGTGCGAGGTCCGC
>CAZYGP010000026.1:0-14449 GCA_964647265.1 uncultured Acidimicrobiaceae bacterium
ATACCCGTCGACGAGTGGGAGGAGTTCACCGCCTTCGCTCGGGACAACGGTGGTCGCCAGGTGGTCATCGGTGTCGATCGCGATGGCGAGAGCCTCGACTTGCGGGCAACGCTCGCGATCGTCGAGCGACCCGTCTTCGACGCGAACGGCGAGCCCATCACCGACGCGTCCGGTGACCCGGTCGTCGAGGAGGCGGGATTCTTCGGTGTCACGCCTGAGGCCCTCCGCGAGGATCAGGGCATCATCGGGATGATCCCGGTGGCCTTCTCCCAGTTCGGCGAGGCGGCCGTCGCCAGCATCCGCGGCTTGTGGGAGCTCGTCATCGGGTTCCCGGAGTTGGTTGCATCGCTCTTCGGGGGCAATGACGAGATCCTCGAGACGGTCAGGCCGATCAGTCCGATCGGGCTGGTGCAACTCGCGGGCCCGATCGAGTCCACGCTGCAGCTGCTTGCCCTCGTCAACATCTTTGTTGGAATCCTCAACTTCGTGCCGCTCTATCCGCTCGACGGGGGTCACTTCGCGGTGGCGACGTACGAGAAGGTCACCGGACGGGTACCGAACGTCCAGAAGCTGGTTCCGGTCGCGGCGGTCGTGTTCATCTTCCTCGTGAGCCTCGGGCTCATGGGTGTGTACCTCGACATCGTCAAGCCGCTCTGAACCGACGGCGGTGCGTCCGGTCACGGTGTGTGCGAAGTACCCTGCCGGTATGCATGAACGACGCCAGACACGCCGGCTGATGGTCGGGAAGGTCCCGGTCGGGGGTGGCGCGCAGATCTCCGTTCAGTCGATGACCACGACCAAGACCCACGACGTCGATGGCACCCTGGCCCAGATCTATGCCCTCGCGGGGTCCGGCGCCGACATCGTGCGGGTGACCTGCAACACCGTCGAAGCAGCCCAGGGCCTCGCCGAGATGATGCCCCGGGTCCCCGTGCCGATCATCGCCGACATCCACTACCAGTACAGGCTCGCGCTCGCCGCGATCGAGGCAGGTGTGTCGGGTCTGCGACTGAATCCGGGGAACATTCGGAAGGAATCGCACATCAAGACGGTCGCGAGCGCCGCCAAGGATGCCGGAATCCCCATCCGAATAGGTGTGAACGCCGGTTCGCTGGACAAGGACCTGCTCGAAAAGCACGGAGGGCCGGTGCCCGCGGCCCTCGTGGAGTCCGCCATGATGGAGGTCAGGTACTTCGACGACGTCGACTTCCACGACGTGAAGATCTCTGTGAAGCACTCCAACGTGCCGCTCATGGTCGAGAGCTACCGGCTGCTCGCGGACACGACGGATTATCCGCTCCACCTCGGCGTCACCGAGGCGGGTCCGCTTCCCGGTGGGCTCATCAAGTCCGTGGCCGGAATCGCCACCCTCCTCAACGAGGGAATCGGCGACACGATCAGGTTCTCCCTCACGGCCGATCCCGTGGAGGAGGCAAAGGCGGGCAAGCAGCTCCTCGAGTATCTCGGACTGCGTGAGCGGACCGGTCTTGATCTCATCGCATGCCCCTCGTGTGGAAGGGCGGAGGTCGATGTGATCGCGGTGGCCAAGGAAGCGAACGAGCGTCTCGGGGCGTTGAACCTCCCAATCCAGGTGGCCGTCATGGGGTGCGTGGTGAACGGGCCAGGGGAGGCACGCGAGGCAGACCTCGGTCTCGCTGCTGGGCGCGGGCGCGGACACCTGTTCATCAAGGGGGAGGTCGTACGAGTCGTACCCGAGGCCGAGATGGTCGATGCCCTCGTCACGGAGGCAAAGCTCCTCGCGCTCGAAGGCGTGGACGCACGGCTTGCGGCCCGAGACGCCTCGGCGGCCGACATCGCCATGGAGGAGCGCATCGAGCTCCTCTCGTTGCGCGGTGACGCGAACCGCTCCGAGGAGCGCAAAGCGGCAGTCGCCGACATCGCCTCCTCGACGGAGTTGTGACCCGCTAACCTCCCCCACCTCATCCTCGTCCGACCGGGAGTCGTCGTGCGCTGGTCCCAAGCCTTCATACCCACGCTCCGCGAGGACCCGACCGATGCTGAGGCCGTCAGCCACAAGCTGCTCGTGCGTGGCGGTTACATCCGCCAGCTGATGTCGGGTGTCTACTCCATGCTCCCGTTGGGTCAGCGTGTCCGTGAGAAGGTGATGGCAATCATCCGAGAGGAGATGAATGCAATCGGTGGGCAGGAGTTCCTCCTCCCACAGCTCCATCCGCGTGAGATCTGGGACCGCACGGGACGGATCGAGACGATGGCGGACATCCTCATGACCTTCGATGACAACAAGGGATCCCCGGTCGTCCTCGGTCCGACGCACGAGGAGATCTTCGCCACCGTCTCGACGGAGCTCGACTCGTATCGCCAACTTCCCCAGCTGTGGTACCACATCCAGACCAAGTTCCGTGACGAGCCGAGACCCAAGAGTGGGCTCTTGCGCGTCAGGGAGTTCACGATGAAGGATTCGTACTCGTTCGACATCGACGAGGCGGGACTCGACGTGCAGTTCGATCGGCATTTCGAGGCGTATGTGCGCATCTTCGGCCGCTTGGGGATGGACGCTGTCGCGGTGCGAGCATCCTCAGGTGCGATGGGCGGGAAGGAGTCGGTCGAGTTCATGGTGGCGAGCGACGTGGGTGAGGATCTCGTCGCGCACTGCACCGCATGCGGGTACTCGGCGAACGTCGAGACGGCGACATCGGCCATCGACCAGGTCGAGGATCCGGCAGGGGAACACGCGATCGAGCGCTTTCCGACTCCAGGGGTCCGAACCATCGCGGACCTCGCAGCGTTCGATGGCGGAGCTGCGGCCGATCGCCAGATCAAGACCCTCGTGTACATGCTCGACGGAACACCGGTCCTCGTCCTGATGCGGGGCGACCACGCGCTCCAGGAACAGAAGCTGTCCGACCAGACCCGCTCGATCGACGTACGTCCCGCCCGCGCCGATGAGATCATGGCCCTCCTCGGCGCCGACGCGGGGAGCCTCGGAGCCGTCGGGGTCGAAGGCATACGCATCGTCGCCGATCGCGCACTCGAGGGCAGGAGGTCGATGACCACCGGAGCCAACGAGAACGACGTCCACATACGGGATGTCGACGTGGCGAGGGACATCGCAGTCGGGGCCTTCCTCGACCTGAGGGCCGTCGTCGACGGGGATGCGTGCCCGGAGTGCCTTGCACCGATGTCGGTGTTCAAGGCGATCGAGGTCGGCCACATCTTCAAACTCGGCACGTTCTATGCGGAACCACTCGGCGTGAAGGTTCCGGACGCCGACGGGCGAATGGTTCCTGTCGTCATGGGCTCGTACGGGATCGGCGTCGAACGGAACATGGCTGCATCCATCGAGGTGAACCACGACGAGCGCGGCATCGTGTGGCCGATCGAAATCGCTCCCTTCCAGGTGGTGATCACGGTGCTGCGCCCCGACGAGGAGCTCCCTGCGGCTACATCGACGGCTCTGTACACGGCGCTGGTGGCATCGGGAATCGAGGTCCTCCTGGACGATCGTGACGAGCGACCCGGCGTCAAGTTCAATGATGCCGAGCTGATCGGAATCCCGTTCCGGATCACGGTCGGCCCTCGGAGCCTCGAGCGAGGTGTCGTCGAGCTCGTCGAACGAGCCTCGGGAGGCTCGCGGGAGATTCCGGTCGATCGTGTCGTCGACGAGATCCGGGCACTGATCGGCTGAGTACCCACCGCGGTCGACCTTTCCACCTCTGAGCATCGGCAACTCGGTGAGCTGATATACTGCTCGGTGGACGAACCGAGATCTCTGCCGAGGTGGGCCGTGGCCCGCCTCTTTCTTTGAGCAGCTTTCTCAGGTGGTACATGAGGAGAACGTTGAGCGTCGTAGACCGCCTATGGGACCGAATCGGTCCGTATGTCGCCGCAGAGGATGTCGAACTCGATGACGTCGAGGTCCTCGGAGGCGGACACATCGTGCGCGTCACCGTTGACGCTGACGAGCCGATCGGTGTGGACCGGATCGCAGAGCTCTCGCGTGGGATCAGCCGCCTCATCGACGAGGAGGATCCGATCGACACGTCCTACACGCTCGAGGTTTCCTCGCCGGGCCTCGAACGCAGGCTTCGTCGACCGCGACACTACGAGAAGTCGATCGGCAGGCAGATAAGGGTCAAGACGCTCTCCGAGGTCGACGGGGAGAAGACCCACACGGGAAACCTCACAGCGGCCGGCGACGATGGGTTCACGATCGACGTCGACGGCAACGAACGGACCCTCGCATATGCGCAGGTTGCGTCCGCTCGGACGGTGTTCGAGTGGGAAACGTCGACACGCCCCGGCAAGAGCTCGTAGGGAGACACCATGGACTACAACCTGATGGATGCGCTGGAATTGCTCGAACGCGAGAAGGGCGTACCACGTGACACCATCCTCGAAGCGTTGGCGAACGCGCTGGTGTCGGCGTACAAGCGGACCCCAGGTGCGGCTGAAGAGGCCAGGGTGACGATCGACGCCGACACCGGCGAGATCAAGGTGTACGGCCAGGAACTCGACGAGGACGGCAACGTCACCGACGAGTGGGAGGACACGCCGGAGGACTTCGGGCGTATTGCCGCCCAGACCGCGAAGCAGGTCATCATCCAGCGACTCCGCGACGCCAAACGCGAGCAGGTGTTCGACCTGTACGACGGTCGAGAGGGCGATCTGATCACGGGCATCATCCAGCAGTCCGATCACCGGTATTCGATCGTCGATCTCGGCGATGCCGAGGCGATCCTCCCGGGATCCGAGAAGATCCCGTATGAGCGCCTCGAACGGGGGAACCGCGTCAAGGCATGGATCCTCGAGGTGCGCGGCGAGGGCAAGGGACCCCAGATCGTCCTGTCCCGCAGCCACCCGGAGTTCATCAGGGCACTCTTCGAGCTCGAGGTTCCCGAGTTGGTCGATGGCGACATCGAGATCAAGGCCATCGCACGCGAAGCGGGCCACCGCACGAAGATCGCCGTGATGTCGCATGACCCGAATGTCGATCCGGTGGGAGCATGCGTCGGTGCCCGCGGGTCACGCGTCCGCCAGGTCGTGAACGAGCTCAAGGGTGAGAAGGTCGACATCGTCGAGTGGAACGACGACTCGCGGGCATTCATCGCAGAGGCGTTGAGTCCCGCACGGGTCCAGGACGTCCAGATCGACGAGGATGAGGGCACGGCGACGGTGACCGTTCCGGACCACCAACTCTCGCTCGCCATCGGTAAGGAGGGGCAGAACGCCCGCCTCGCAGCGAGGTTGTCCGGGTATCGCATCGACATCCGTTCGGAATCCCAGGCCCTCGGTATCGAGGTCGAGGATGACGAGGCGGACGAGATCGAGTTCGAGACGGTCGAAGAGGGCGATGGAGCGGGTCGCTCCGAAGTGGGAGATGCAGAGGCGGGGGAGGCCGAAGCGGAAGACGCTCAGGTCGAGAAGATTTCGAGTCCGGTCGAGGACGGGTCAGGCGAAGCTGCCGAGGCCGTCGCATCGGAGACCGAGGAGGCGCCCCCTGAGGATCAGTGATCGGGCGCCGTTGTTGGCACGGAGGTGAGCGTGGCGAAGGTACGCGTATATGAACTTGCACGGGATCTTGGGCAGGACTCCAAGGACGTGCTCGAGCGCGCCCGTGAGCTCGGCATCGAGGCGAAGACCGCCTCCTCCGGACTCGACGAGGACTCGGCGAACCTCGTTCGAACCTCGTTCGGAGAGGCTTCGGGGACGACCACGCATCCGGCGGCGACAGCCGAATCCGCCGTCCCGGCCCCTGCGAACGTTGCATTGGAGCCTGAAGCGACGCCGGCGGCAGAGGCAGACTTCGACACACACGTCGAGGAGGACGTCGAAGGCGGGGAGCCGCCTGCATCGCCAGGGGACTCCGCCGAGCCCGGTGGAGACGAAGAGGAGCGTGTCCTCCTGGTCGAGCCCGGCATCACGGTGCACGAGCTCGCACGCATGATCAAGACCAGAACCGCCGAGATCGTCAAGACGCTCATGTTCATGGGCGAGATGGTGCCCGGCGGTGGCGAGATCCCGGTCGGTGCGCTCGAACGCCTCGGACGGGAACTCGGATGGGAATTCCTCGTCGCTGAATCCGACGCCGTCGAGGAGGACGAGGTCCGCCAGCGACACCTCATTGCCTACGAGGACGATCCCGACAGCCTTGTCACGCGGCCCCCGGTCGTGACCGTGATGGGCCACGTCGACCATGGCAAGACCCAGCTGCTCGACACGATCCGCAGCTCGAACGTCGTCGAGGGTGAGGCAGGGCGCATCACGCAGCACATCGGGGCGTACCAGGTGGCCCATGGAGGGTCACTCATCACCTTCATCGACACGCCCGGCCACGAGGCATTCACCGCGCTACGCGCCAGGGGCGCCGACGTCACGGACATTGCGATCATCGTCGTGGCTGCAGATGACTCGGTCATGCCCCAAACCGTGGAGGCGATCAACCACGCGAAGGCGGCAGACGTCCCCATCATCGTCGCCATCAACAAGATGGACCTCGAGGCTGCCGACCCCCATACGGTGCGCGCTGCGCTCACCCAACATGGCATCGTCGTGGAGTCCCTCGGCGGTGATGTCCCTGCGATCGAGATCTCCGCCCTCAAAGGCACCAACATCGAAGAGCTCCTCGAGATGATCACACTCGTCGCCGAGGTCGAGGAATTGACTGCGAACCCGAAGGCTCCGGCGATCGGTACGGTCATCGAGGCGCAGTTGGAGGTCGGTCGAGGGCCCGTGGCGAGCTTGATCGTCCAGCGCGGAACGCTCAGGACTGGCGACGCGATCGTCGCCGGGCCGGTAGCGGGCCGGGTTCGTGCCATGTTCGACCATGCCGGGGGGCAGATCAAAGTTGCGCCTCCGTCGACCCCCGTCGTCGTGATGGGTTGGGATGACATCCCGACCGCGGGAGACATGTTCGAGGTGGCAAAGGACGAGCGGACGGCCCGGAGGATGGCCGCAGCCAAGATCGATGAGATCCGTGCCCACGATCTCGTGGTTCCGAGTGCGACGGACCGCCTCGGCATGCTGATCGAGCAGATCCGCACCCAGGACTACTCGGAACTGCGGATCATCGTCAAGGCCGACGCTCACGGATCCCTCGAGGCGATCAAGGACTCGGTTGGCAAGATCAGCAGGGACGATGGCTACGTGTCAATCGTGCATTCGGGTGTGGGGGGTATCACGGCGAATGATGTCGCTCTCGCCGAGGCGTCCGGGGCGATCATCTACGGCTTCAATGCGCGTCCTGATGCCTCGGCACGAACCGCTGCCAAGGAGACCGCGA
Source organism: uncultured Acidimicrobiaceae bacterium (assembly GCA_964647265.1). Classification (GTDB taxonomy): domain Bacteria; phylum Actinomycetota; class Acidimicrobiia; order Spongiisociales; family UBA5794; genus SZUA-442. Next base: position 7,262 of record CAZYGP010000026.1, read on the forward strand.
TCGACATCCGGACCTTCTCGATCATCTACGAGCTCCTCGACGATGTCGAGTCGCTCCTCGTCGGTGAGCTGAGTCCCGAAGAGGTGGAGAATTTCCTCGGCGTTGCGGAGGTGCGGCAGGTGTTCCGGGCGCCGAGGGTGGGAACGGTTGCAGGCTCGTACGTCACGGAGGGATCGATCAACCGGAACGCCCGCGCTCGCCTCGTGCGCGACGGTGTCGTCGTGTACGACGGGCGGATCGTCTCGTTGCGGAGGTTCAAGGATGACGTTCCAACCGTCGCGACGGGGTACGAATGCGGTATCGGGCTCGCGAACTTCCGGGACATCAAGGAAGGCGACACGATCGAGTCGTACGAGGTTCGTGAGATCGCTCGCACCTGATCGTCAGGCAAGGGAGGGATCATGGCACGCCAGCAGAGCGCGAGGATGCGCAAGGTGAACGAGCTCGTGCGCGAGGTCGTCGCCGACGCGGTGCAGGACCTGAAGGATCCCCGCGTGGGGTTTCTCACGATCACCGGCGCCGAGACGAGCCCCGATCTTCGTCACGCCATCGTGTACTACTCGGTGCTCGGCACGGACGATGAGAAGGCCGAGGCCGCAGTCGCACTCACGAAGGCCACTCCGAGGATCCAGGGCGCGGTCGGGGACCAGACACGGCTGAGGTACACGCCGAAGCTCGAGTTCCGGGTCGACGCCTCGATCGACCGTGGCTTGCGCATCTCACAGCTGCTCGCGGAGCTCGCGGACGAGTCTGCCGGCGAACCCGCGGAGGAACCTGATGCATCCTGACCTCGACCGTGCGATCGAATCGGCTGCGAACCTCCTCGACGCCAGCAACAGGATCGGTGTCGTCGGTCACGTAGGGCCGGACGGTGACGCACTCGGATCGATGCTCGCCATCACGCTGTCTGCGGTGGCCACGGGGCGGTCGGCCCTGGCTTCATTCGACAACCCGTTCGTCGTCCCCGATGAGATGCGATTCCTCGACACGACGACTCTGGTCGCACCGGAGAACTTCCCGGGCGACCTCGATGTGGCGATCGCCGTCGACACATCCGTGCGGTCGCGTGTCGGTGGCCTCGCCGACAAGATGGAGTCGGCATCCAGCCTGCTCGTGATCGATCATCACATCTCGGATGGGCTTTGGGGAGACCTGATCTTGTTGGATCCGACGGCAGGGTCGACGGCCGAGCTCGTGTACGAGCTCCTCCTCCACCTCGATTGGCCGATCTCGCACGGAGTCGCAGAGGCGATCTACACAGGCATCGTCACCGACACAGGGCGTTTCCAGTACTCGTCGACGTCGCCGCGAACCCACGAGATCGCTGCGAATCTCCTCAGGGCGGGAGTTGAACCGGACGTGATCGGCCAGCACCTGTTCGAGGAGGCACCGTTCGGGTATTACGCGGTCGCCTCCCGGGTACTCGAGCGTGCCGTCCTCGATGTCGACCACCGATTCGTCTGGTCCCTCATGACCATGGAGGACCTCGCAGTCGGAGGGCTCGCATACCACCAGACAGATCCCCTGATCGACCTCGTGCGAATGGCGCGCGACACGGATGTCGCATGTCTGGTGAAGGAACAGGCCCCCGGTGTGTACAGGGGGTCGCTCCGCTCGCGCGGGCGTGTGGACGTCGCTGCCATTGCGAGGTCGTTCGGTGGTGGTGGGCACCACAACGCCTCGGGGTTCACATCGAGCGACCCCATCGAGACGATCGTGGAACTCGTGGTGGCCCAGCTCCCGTGACAAGCCCGGTGCCGCCAGGCTTCCTCCTCGTCGACAAGGAACAGGGGTGGACGTCCCACGATGTCGTTGCACGGGTGAGACGGCCCCTCGGGGGAAAGGTGGGCCACGCGGGAACGCTGGATCCGATGGCGACAGGGCTCCTGGTCCTCGGGATCGGTCGCGCAACGAAGCTGCTCCGCTTCGTCCAGGGAAACGAGAAGGAATACGTCGCAACGGCACAACTCGGGGTCGCGACGGACTCCCTCGATGCCGACGGTGCGATCATCTCGCGTGAGCCACTCCCCGTCGATCACGACCAGATCGTGTCCGCGATGGAACGCTTCGTCGGGAGTATCGTCCAGGTTCCACCCATGGTCTCGGCCAGAAAGGTGGAGGGGAAGCGCCTCTACGAGCTCGCCAGGGCGGGCGAAGTCATCGAACGGGAGGCCCGGCCGGTGACGATCCACACGCTCGACCTGCTCGAGGTCGCACCGAGCGACTATCCCGAGATCACCTTCCGGGTGGTGTGCTCGACGGGAACCTATGTGCGAACGCTCGCCGACGACATCGCACGCTCGCTCGGCGGACGGGCTCATCTGACCGCGCTTCGGCGCACTCGCAACGGTTCCATGCTCGTCGAGGCTGCCACACCGGTGGCAGGCGTCGTCGCGGCCATCGCCGAGGGTACGATCGAACCCATGATCGTCAGCCCATGGGATGCCCTCGCATTCATGCCGGAGGTGATCGTCGACGACACCGTGCTGTTTCGTGTCCGGAACGGTCGATCGTTCCTGCTCCATGACGAGCGGATCGTCGACAGCGCCATGGCGCGTGTGGGGTCAGGGGACGGGCACCTGGTGGCCGTGTACCGCCGGGAAGGTGCCTCGTTGGTGCCCGAGGTCGTGATCTCGTGAGGGTCCTCACGGGGAGCCCGGAGACATGGGCCACGGCAGGGATGGCCCATGCAGTGGCGATCGGCGTCTTTGACGGTGTCCACCGCGGTCACCGCGCCGTCTTCGAGACCCTGGCTCGTGCGTCTGATGGGTTGCCGCTTGTCGCGATGACGTTCTCCGATCATCCGGACGCCGTGGTCGACGGTGGACCACCACCGCCGACCCTCACGACGCTCGAACGTCGGATCGAGCTGTTCGACGAGGCGGGCATCTCGATCGCCGCGATCATCGAGTTCGACCACGACACGATGCAGCTGTCACCCGATCGGTTCGTGCAGCGGTATCTGGTCGGGGGTCTGCGTGCTGCCATCGTCGCCGTGGGCGACGGGTTCCGATTCGGTCACGGAGCGCGCGGCACGGTCGACACCTTGCGATTGCTCGGGCTCGAACACGGCTTCACGATTCTCGCCACGCCCATCGTGAAGGTCCATGGCACAGAGGTTCGGTCGTCGACGATTCGCGCCGCGATCGCGTCCGGCGGCGTCGAACTCGCTGCCAGGATGCTCGGTCGGCCCTTCGAGATCGACGGCGAAGTCGTCCCCGGTGACGCTCGGGGCCGAACGATCGGATTCCCCACCGCGAACGTATCCATGCCCAGCGGGTTCGTGCGCCCTGCCGGGGGCGTATACGCTGTTCGATGCACGGTCGAGGATGTCACCTACGACGGCGTGTGCAACGTCGGTACGAGCCCTACGTTCGGCGGGGCCTCAGAGAAGATCGAGGTGCACCTCCTCGACGTCGACATGGACCTCTACGGAAGAACCGTCCGTGTCGCATTCATCGACCGCATCCGAAACGAGCAGCGCTTCGCGACGGTCGATGCCCTGGTTGCCCAGATCTCGAACGACGTCGAACGTGCCAGGGTCACCCTGGAAAGCTGACCCTTCCGCTCGAGCGAGAACGTCGTGCGCTGAAGGATGCGTGACACGGAAGCCGCCCCCTTGTGGCGGTCGGCGAATCCTGACAGAGTCGTACCGTGCCGCACTTCCCGAAGGGGAGTCGCCATGGTCGTCGGTCTCATCCTCGTCATCGCACTGAGCGCACCGACACTCACAGACGTCGAGGACGTTTGCTCCGGGCGATGCGCTCGGTCTATCGGTCCAGGGCGTGGTCCGGTCGCCTGTGACCCTCCCGAAGGCACCGTCGAGGCCAGTCCCGCCCGTCGTTCCGATCGGCAGCGCAGGTGGAATCACCGTGGCCGCCGTGGCCCTGGCCGTCGCGCGTCGCCGACGGGGGCGTGAGCCCATGTACGTGCTCGTCCATGGGCACGGAGGCTCCGCGGCGGACTTCGATGGTCTCATGCGCGCAATGCGAGTACCTCCCGAACGCACGGTGGCGTTCGACTATCGGACTGTTCATCCTGCGTCGAGCTCCACAGCGGCGTCGCGCGTGGCACCGACAGACGAAGCGGCGGCGGAGCTGGACGAGCTCATACGTCGTCTTGCTCGCGACCACGGGACCGTCTATTCGATCCATCACTCCAAAGGTGGGGCTGTCGGCGTCGAGATGATCGCCGCAATCGATGCCGGTCATCGGCCGACGATCGACGGATACCGCGGTGCGGCGCTGCTCGACCCCGCCATCGGATCGGGCGATCTCGGTCGACTCCAGCGGCTGGGTGGTTGGTTCGGTCCCATCCCCGACAACGGGGGCTTCAACCCGCGGCGATGCGACGCCACGGGATGCCGGGACATTCGCGCGAACCTCGGCACCGCCGCGGGCGTCGAGGTCATCGCCATTCGGAACCCCGACGCCATGATCACGAACTTCCTCGATGACCCGCCCGGCTTGCGGACGTACGATCTCGTCGACGATGGCAAGCCGATCGCAGTCGCGCAATGGTGGAACCCGCCCGGGATCCTGCGGAGGGTCTTCGAGGCGCACGGAAGTGTCCTCAGCCACTGGACCGTCGCTGACTGCATCTCGGCCGAGGTGGCTGCGCCGGCGACGTGTTCGTGGAAGGGCCACCAACGTATGCCGCGCATCTGGTGGGGAAGGGGAGTCGGCGCACGTTCATCGGCGCTGAGGATCTAGGGTTGGCTCGATGGATGTGCAGCGCCATGTGGGAGGCTCACCGTACGAGGGGATCTACGGGTTCTCCCGTGCGGTGCGCGTGGGGGATCGGATCCTCGTTGCGGGAACCGCCCCCGTCCCGGCACCCGGATCGAGTCTCGCCCCGACCGCAGAAGCGCAGATGGAGCGATGCGTCGAGATCGCAAGGGAGGCGATCGAATCTCTCGGTGGGACGATGCGCGATGTCGTGAGGACGCGACTGTTCATCGTGGACGCCGCCGATGCCGATGCAGTTGGTCGCGTGCATGCGCTGGCGTTCGGCGAACACGCTCCGGCTGCGACGATGGTCGTCGTCGCAGGGCTCCTCGACCCCGCATGGCGCGTCGAGTTCGAGGTGGAGGCGATCGTTTGACAATCGCCTTCGGGCGCGCACTATCGACGCATCTCTGGTAACCTGCCGCTGGGCGTTCGCCCGATCACGTACTCGCGTAGGAAAGTACCTCGTGAACGACACTCAATCTGTTGTAGACGAATACGGCACGCATTCCACGGACACGGGTTCTCCCGAGGTCCAGGTCGCGTTGCTCACCGAGCGGATCAACCACCTCACCGAGCACCTGAAGATCCACAAGAAGGATCATCACAGCCGGCGAGGACTGCTCATGATGGTCGGGAAGCGTCGACGACTGCTGCGGTACCTCCAGGAACAAGACGTGGAGCGCTACCGGGCCCTGATTGCGAAACTGGGTCTGCGTCGCTAGCACCAGATACGAATGCGGCTTTCGTGCCGCCTTCCGACCTATCTGCTCGACGCCTCGGTGACGTACAACCGGAGGACGACCTCCAGTTGTCAGTGGCCATGATTCGGTCCTACCTCGAATCATGACCACTGCCAATTGGATCTCCTCCCCAATACGAAGGAGAAACGAGTGGTAGAAACCACCGTCCGCGGGCGTGTCGGCGAGGTCGAGATCTCGCTGAGCACAGGAAAGCTCGCACAATTGTCCGATGGAGCCGTGACGGTTCGCATCGGAGACACCACGGTCCTCGTGACCGCAACCGCAAGCCGCAGGCTCAGGGAGGGAGTCGACTTCTTCCCCCTCACGGTCGACGTCGAGGAGCGCACGTACGCCGTGGGCAGGATCCCCGGCTCCTTCTTCCGCCGAGAGGGTCGAGCGACCGAGATGGCAACGCTCACCGCTCGCCTCATCGACCGGCCGCTGCGACCCAACTTCAAGGACGGCTACCGCAATGACACCCACGTCGTTGCCACCGTCCTCTCTGCAGACCTGCAGAATCCCCATGACATCATCGCCCTCAACGGCGCATCAGCGGCGCTGACCGTCAGCCCGATCCCCTTCGAGGGTCCGATCGGCTCGGTCCGCCTCGCCCTGATCGATGGGGAGTGGATTCCGTTCCCCACGTACGAGCAGGGCACGGACGCCGTGTTCGAGATCGTCGTCGCCGGAAAGCGCAACAACGAGGGCGGCATCGACATCGCAATGGTCGAGGCTGGTGCGTCCGAGAACAGCTACCGCCTCGTCCAGGCAGGTGCGAAGGCTTCCGACGAGGCAACGGTCGCCGAGGGCCTCGAGATCGCCAAGCAGTACATCTCCACGATGATCGACCTCCAGCTCGAGCTTCGCGACAAGCACGGCTTGCCCGAGCCCGTCGAGTGGGAGTTCATCCTCGACTATTCGGACGAGATCTACGCCCGGGTCGACGAGTTCGCGCGCCCAAAGCTCGTCGAGCTCGCGACGATCGTCATGAAGCACGAACGGCAGGATGCCGAGCGTGCCATCAGGGACGAGATGGTCGGTGCGCTCGGTATCGCAGAAGACGACAAGGACACGCTCGGTGAGGCGAAGGCTGCCTTCTCGAAAGTCCAGAAGGACGTCATGCGGTCCAGGGTCGTCAACGACGGCGTACGCATCGACGGCCGTGGACTCACCGACGTACGGGCGATCAGCGTTGATGTCGGCGTCATTCCCGGGGCGCACGGCTCTGCCGTGTTCCAAAGTGGCGAGACCCAGGTGCTCAACGTCGCGACCCTCGGGATGTTGAAGATGGAGCAGATGCTCGACACGATCTCACCCGAGGACTCGAAGCGGTACATGCACCACTACAACATGCCGCCCTTCGCGACGGGTGAAGCCGGCTTCATGCGGGGGCCCAAACGTCGTGAGATCGGTCACGGAGCCCTGGCCGAGAAGGCCGTGCTCCCGGTCATCCCGCCGGCCGAGGACTTCCCGTACGCCTACCGCCTCGTCTCGGAGGTCCTGATGTCCAACGGCTCATCGTCGATGGCATCGGTCTGCGGGTCGTCGCTGTCACTGATGGACGCGGGTGTACCGATCCATGCACCGGTGGCGGGCATCGCGATGGGGCTCATCCACCACGATGGAAAGTTCGTGACGCTCACGGACATCCTCGGTGTCGAGGATCACCTGGGCGACATGGACTTCAAGGTCGCAGGAACGCGTGACATGATCACCGC
>CAZYGP010000027.1:0-14146 GCA_964647265.1 uncultured Acidimicrobiaceae bacterium
ACGACGAATGTCCGGCGTCCACCGATCACGATGATCTCCTCGACCTCGGGGTCGCTGAGGAGCTCTGCCAGGTACCCGTACCGAACCGGTGCGTCGAGGGTCACGGTTCGTCCCTCAGACGCCCGACGGCCTGAGCGAAGCGGCGTTCCGGTAGACGGGCCGAGCATGACGCCTTCCGGACCGCACGGCGGTCATGCACGATCACGGCAGGATCGAGCCCGGTCCATCGTCGCACAGCTGCAACGGCCTGGGCACGATTCGATGGTGTCACGCGGTTGAGAACGAGGGCTGGCGCAGGTCCCATCCATGCGTCAGCGAGTCTCGCGGCCCGCACAATACCGAGAGCTGAGGCATCGACCACAAGGATCGCATCGTCGAGGTCCCCGGCCGCGGACGACGCGATCCGGGACGCACCAATGTCGACGATCACGGTCCTCCAACGATTTCGGGCGGCCCTGATGACGCTCTCGATGTGGGTGTCGCGAAGCGAGGGTTCACCTGGTCGATGGGATCCGACGACGACTGCGAGGGAGCCCACGCTGTGCACGACGTCCTGCGGTACCGATCCATCCTCGCGGACCTCGTCGGCGGCATCCGTGAGATCAGGACGCGGTGGGAGTCCCAGCCGGATGGCGATCGACGGCGCATCGACATCGGCGTCGATGAGGATCGTGGGCCTCCGCTCCGCTGTGGCAAGTGCGAACGAGATCGCTACCTCGGTACATCCGGGAGCACCCCTGGCGCCTATCACGCCGATGACAGTTCCCGCAGTGTCCGATCGCACAAGCGTCGACTCGGGTGCAACGAAGCGGATCGCCTGCACGAGCGCGCTGATCTCGATCGTATCCGGCACCACATCGTCGGATCCCCCAGCGAACAGCAGATCCCTTGCCGGCGCGTCACCTGCGGGCACCACCCCCAGGACACCCACGCCGGATGCCTTCCAAGCTCGAATGTGCGCGGGTGTCACCCATGAGGCCTCGCCCCCTGCGACCACGACATCGATGCCGTCGATCCTGTCCTCGATGTCCCTCGGGTGGAATGCCCTCACGACGATCCGAACCGCAACGCTGTCTCGTGCGTGCGCCACGAGGTTCGGTTCCCAGTCACGGGATGACAGGATCGTCGCGACACGAACCGTCACGGCGCCCTCCGTACAACGTCGATCGTGCCGGCGTGGATCGCGCCAGCAAGTATTGGGGCGAGCTCGTCGTCGACGGCCAGCAGCATGCTGACCACTGCGCCCCCACCGGCTCTCTCACTCGTCTCGACAGCGACCACATAGACGTTCGATGCGACGAGCACCGTGTCGGGCCGTGAGTCGAAGCCGCCCGAACTCGTCAGGTACACGTCGATACGATCCCCCGAGCTTATCCGCCCCATTGCTGCGTGCTCCGAGGGAAGGGCCATGGCGAATACGTGCGGGGCCTCGACGACTTCGGGAGGACGGATCGCCGATGCGAGGATGGGCTCGCCCGCTGTGAGTGGGATGGTGAGTGACCAGTCCCCGAGTTCACCGACAGAATCACCCTGAACGAGGCCCTCCGGGTTCTCAACCAAGCGGACGCCGACGTCGAGCGCGGCCAGTGGCGTGCCCGCCGCGAGATCGGACCCTGCCACCAGCACCGGTGTGCGTGCCGGAGGTTGCGTCAGGATCAGGACGATGATGGCAGAGAGGCCCGCGAGGATCCCTCCGATCAGGTAGCGCCGATCAAGGTTGGGCATCGCCCTTGACAGAGCCATCGCGCGGACGGCCATCAGCGGCCCTCGAGGGTGACGAGGTGCCCGATCGCGATGTACCGATCGCGAACGCCATCGCTCAGGACGACGTGGTCGACGCCGACGGCCGTGACGGTGCCCGAGGTCACCTGACCGTCAGTTGTGGCGAGGATCATCCTCTCGCCGCGATCCTCGGCTTCGATGAGCCTGTCCCTGATCGTTCGCCGTCTGAATGCAGCGGACCGTGCGGCTTCCTGCTCCGATTCGAGCGTCTCGTCGAGGCGGTTCCGCAGGGTGCGGCCGAGCCTCTGGAGGTCGGGATGACCGAAGGGGTCCATGCGCGCACTCCTCGCTCTGGCCCTATTCGATCTGTACAGGTCGGCTTCGTGTCCGGTCGATTCCTACCCGGCAACTCCCACTGGCATGAGCGAACACGCTGCGTGGCCGCGATGCAAGGGTCCCGTGATGCATTTTCTTCGCGCAATAAGCAGGGCTTTCGCGGTTCCACGAGCCTCAGGATCGGAACTCGGGGTCAACCCCGCTCGAGAAAGGCCTCGATGTCGGAGCGGATCCGATCGGGCTCGGCCCCGAAGGGCCACACGATCGCAACCTCACCCGTGTCGTCGACTCCGTACAGGTAGGCCGTGTGGGTCACCTCGACAGTGCCATCGGGGACCTTCACGACGTCGTAGTCGGCCCCGAACGCGCCTGCTGCGGCGCGCAGCAGAGCGTCGTCTCCCGTTCGGAGGGCGTGGCCATCCGGGACGAAGAACCGCAGGTACGCGTCGAGTGTCGCATCCAGATCCCGCTCAGGATCGATGGTCACCATCGCGGTCGTGACACGGTCGCCGGTATCCCCGAGTCCAGAGAGCGCCGACTTCACGTCCGAGAGGGTCGTCGGGCAGACATCGGGGCACGACGTGAACCCGAAGTACACGATCAAGAGGCCATCGGGTCCTGCCCGCAGCGTGAACGGGTCGCCGTCATTCGAGACATCGGGCAGGACGATGTCGCCGACCGAACGGCCGATCACTCCTTCGGTCGGCAACGCCTGGGAGAGTGATTCGTCGAACTCGGCGAGGACGGGCTCCGAGCCCTGCGAGCAACCCGTCGCCGCGAGGGCGCACAAGGCCGACGAGGCGAGCAGCAGGGGCAATCGCATCGTCGAACGGTAGGCGCTCCTGCCGTCAACGATGCAGCGGGGCCTCATCGCTGGGATCGCCATATCATCCCGATTGGTCCGGGCGACGGCTCGGGTTGCCGGTTCGGACCTCCCCTCCATCGATCGAGGATCTCGCGTGAGCATCACCTGTGGAATCGTCGGCCTCCCGAACGTCGGGAAGTCCACCCTGTTCAACGCGCTCACCGGCGGAGAGATCGCGGCTGAGAACTACCCCTTCACGACGATCGACCCGAATGCGGGTATCGCAGCGGTCCCCGACCCGCGCCTCGCATCGCTCGCCGCGATCGTGAACCCGAAACAGATCATCCCGACCGTGGTGGAGTTCGTCGACATCGCCGGTCTCGTGGCTGGCGCATCCCGTGGTGAGGGTCTCGGCAACCAGTTCCTGAGCCACATCAGGGAGACGGATTCCATCGCCCATGTCGTGCGGTGCTTCGAGGATGGCAACGTCGTCCACGTCGAGGGTCGTGTCGACCCGCTCGACGACATCACGACGATCTCGACCGAGCTCGCGCTCGCCGACCTCGACACCGTGACTCGTGCCCTCGACAAGCAGACCCGCAAGGCCAGGTCGGGCGACAAGGACGCGCAAGCCTCCGTCGGAGTCATGGAGCGGCTCCTCGCCCACCTCTCGGACGGCAACCCCGTCCGCACCATGAAGATCGACCCAGGAGACCGCAGGACCGTGCGCGACCTCTTCCTCCTGACCGCGAAGCCCACGATGTACATCGCCAACGTGTCAGAGGATGGGCTCGGCGAGAACCCCCTGGTCGATACGGTTCGGGAGATCGCCGCAGCGGAGGGCGCCCAGGTCGTCGTGATATGCGGTGCCCTCGAAGCCGAACTCGCCTCACTCGATCCCGAGGATCGCCACGACCTCCTCACCGAGTACGGTCTCGACGAGCCCGGCCTGCACAAGGTCATCCGCTCCGCATACGACCTCCTCGGCCTCCTCACCTTCTTCACCGCCGGTGACAAGGAGGTGAGGGCCTGGACCGTGACGGTGGGTGCCACCGCCCCACAGGCGGCGGGTGTCATCCACACGGACTTCGAGAAGGGCTTCATCAAGGCCGAGGTCATCGCCTACGACGACTACGTCACCCACAACGGGGAGTCGGGGGCGAAGGACGCCGGAAAGTGGCGCATCGAGGGCAAGGACTACGTCATCGCCGAAGGCGACGTCGTGCACTTCCGCTTCAACGTGTAGTTCTTCAACGTCCGGGTCTGGTTACGGCCGACTCCACCGGGTCGACGACCTTCCTGACGACCCAGCGGTGTTTGCCGATCATGCGTTCCCTGGTGAACCCGAGGCGTTCGTAGGTGGACAGCGCGCCGTTGAACAGGAAACCTGCGGGGACCGCACCGGCGGCCTCGGGATACCCCTCCACGACTCCCCCGCCGAGGGCGGCGATCAGATCGACCGCTCCGGCCAATGCGGCCGTCGAGACCCCCTTGCGCCGCAGGCCCGAGCCGACGTAACAACAGGCAATCCTCCAATCCGGTGGCTCGGAGAGGCCCTTCTCGTACTCCCGCCGACTCTTGATGCGCGGCACCTCGTCGGGCGGTCCGAACTGCGCCCAACCGAGGCATTCGTCCCCGTCGAACACCAGCGCCGCATGCGCCGTGCCAGCGAGCACGCGGTTCAACTTTCGTTGGCGCTTGGGGAGTGCGAGGACGTCCTCGTCTACATCCTCGGGATGGAAGCCCATGCACCAGCACCCGCCGAAGATGCCGTTGTTCGCCTCGACGAGCGCGGCAAACGCCGGCCACGTCGATTCGTCGAGCGCCTTGATCGTGTACTCGGAGGTTCCCACAGTGGGAATTCTGGCACATCCTGGCTTCGCCGAGGGACTGACGCGCTTGCAGGCGAGCCTCATGTTGGCACTCAGCGCCATCGCGGATTCTCACGCACCTCGACGGCCGCCCGTCATGTCGTTTTGTATCACACTTACTCCGTACACTGCCGGGCCCAACGAAAGGGATCGACCCTATGGCTCCGATTGTCGAGGCACGCGGCCTTGTGAAGAAGTACGGCGACGTCGTCGCCCTCGACGGTCTCGACCTCATGGTCGAGGAAGGTTCCGTTCTCGGACTTCTCGGCCCCAACGGCGCGGGCAAGACAACGGCGGTGTCGATCCTCACCACGTTGCTCCACCCCGACGCCGGTACGGCGCGCGTGGCGGGTATCGACGTCTTGGAGGACCCCGACGAGGCACGAAAACTCATCGGGCTCTCCGGGCAGAACGCTGCCGTCGATGAGCATCTGTCGGGATTTGAGAACCTCGACATGATCGGGCGTTTGTATCAGCTGGGTCGTGGGCCTTCGCGCCAACGGGCACGAGAGCTTCTCGAGCAGTTCGACCTCACCGAGGCCGCTGACCGCCCGGTGAAGACGTATTCGGGAGGTATGCGTCGCCGACTCGACCTGGCCGGTGCGCTCGTCGCCGAATCGCCTGTCCTGTTCCTCGACGAGCCAACGACGGGCCTGGATCCGAAGAGTCGCACCGACCTGTGGGGAGTCATCAAGGACCTTGTCGGTCGAGGGACCACCCTCCTCCTGACCACCCAATACCTCGAAGAGGCAGATCGGCTCGCAGACCGCATCGTTGTCATCGACCACGGCAAGTCGATCGCCGAGGGAACGGCCGACGAGTTGAAGGAGACGATGGGGGGTGAGCGGATCGAGGTGACGGTGTCGACCGCCGAGCAGCTGCCGCTTGCCGAAAGGATCCTTGCCGAGGTAGCTGTTGGCGCAGCGCATCTGGATGGGAAGGCACGGACCGTGGTCGTACCGATCACCGGTGGAGCACGCACATTGACCCGTGCGCTCAGGTTGCTGGACCAGGGTGGGATCGAGATTCACGATGTCGGCCTGAGGCGACCGACCTTGGATGACGTGTTCCTCTCCCTGACCGGTCACGTCGCTGACTTCGAGGATGCAGAGCTCGAAGGAGCCGGTGCGGACGCATGGAGGGAATGATGAGTGGGTTGGTTCGGACGTTCGCCGATGGCTCGGTCATTGCGAAGCGGAATCTGATCAAGATCAAACGAGTGCCTGAAGTGCTGGTATTCGTGTTGCTCTCTCCGATCATGTTCGTCCTGTTGTTCGCCTATGTGTTCGGAGACTCGATCGACATTGAGGGGGGTTCGTATCGCGAGTTCCTCATTGCGGGGATCTTCGCCCAAACGGTGGTGTTCGGTGCCACCTTCACGGGAGCCGGTATTGCCGAGGACATGCAGAAGGGGATCATCGACCGCTTTCGGTCGCTTCCGATGTCACGGTCGGCGGTTCTGCTCGGTCGCACTGCGAGTGATGTTATCTACAACGTTCTCTCCCTGATGATCATGGCCCTGACCGGGCTTCTGGTCGGTTGGCGAATGCACAACGGGTTCTTCAGCGCTGCGCTCGGCTTCGCTCTGCTGCTGCTGTTCGCCTATGCCTTCTCCTGGATCATGGGACTTGTTGGGCTGCTGGTGCCAAGCGTCGAGGTGATCAACAACGCAGCGTTCATGGTGATCTTCCCGCTCACCTTCGTGGCCAATACCTTCGTCCCTGCCGAGAACCTGCCCCCTCTGTTGCAGACGTTCGCAGAATGGAACCCGGTTTCGTCGGTGACCCAGGCGACAAGGGAACTATTCGGCAACATACCTCCGGGAACCCCCGAGCCGACGGCGTGGCCCCTCCAGAACGCTGTTCTCTACACCCTGATCTGGATCGTTGTGATCATCGCCGTGTTTGCCCCGCTCGCCGTACGACGGTACAAGACCATGCACAGAGGCTAGAGAGATCCTCTGATTGGGACCTGTTCGTGACGTGCGCCTGTTCGGGGGTCAGCGGTTTGCGGCGCTCACGGAATCGCCCCTGAGCCCAGCACCTTTTGACCGAGGTCGACGTCCCCCTCGAAGTCCCTTTCGAAGTCACCTTCCGTGAAGTACTCGGCGACCGTCTCAGCCAGGTCGAATATGCTAAATGGCCCGTAACAACCGACCAGAAGGAACGCGAGCAGGACTGCCATCACGGCCCGCCGAGCCGCCGCAGAGGTGAGGCGATGGTTCAGTGCCGTTGCGGTCATCGCATCTCCTCGCTCTCGGGGCACTGGCATCACGCTGCCGATCCCTTGACGACTCCCGTGAGCGGATCACCGGTTCCGGAGACGACCAAGCAGACGGCCTCGCGGTCCCCGGCGGCCCACGTCGCTCGGGATGGCACCAGCCAATCGACAGCGTACCGGGACCGATCGGCCGTGGTGCCAACGTACAGCGCGAACGCCTCCCCGCAGGTGTCGCCGGCTGCCCGGGCGAGGTACTCGTCACCGGGGAACGGTTCGTCCCGGAACTCCGCCCAGAAGAACGATTCGACGTCTCGGGCGCCGTCGCACGGCACCTCCGCCCATCGGGTGACCACGCCGTCCTGGACATCGAGGTCGTAGCACGGCCCCGGTGGGCCGGGCACGACGTTCAACGCCGCGAACTGGTCGGTTACCTCGGTCACTCCCCGAATTCCCGGGAGCACCTCCGAGTCGATGAACCGCCATGCGAAGTATCCGCCCGTAGTCATGGCTGCCAGGAGAATGAAGACCGCGATCAGGCACCCTGCGCCGCGACCCTTGCGCTTGCCCGGCGCTTGGGCAGGCGGGGTGGCCTGCGGGGGTTGCGTGGGAGGCGGCTGCACGACCGGTTGCATGGGCGGTGGCGGGGTCGCCGGTTGGGGAGGAGGAGCCGGGCGGTCTTCGCCCATCGGGGCCGCTAATGGGGACGGCGTATCAGGCGGGCCGGGGAGCCGGGTACCGCAGTGTTGGCAGAAGGCTCCCGCGCCCGGATCCTGTCCGCAGGAGCCGCACACTCGTTGCACCCACTTCACCCTAGCCACGGCATCCGACAGGGACAAGGGTGCGCATCAGATCGGCGGAGGAGCAGGCGGGGAGTGGACGTCGGGTAGCCAGCTAGCGTTTCCGCCATGGCTACCCGGCCGACCGGCCTCTCAAAGCGACCCGGAACCCGTCACGACGCCCCTTCGACGACGTCGTCCACGTCGGAACCTGGTGACCACGAAAGGCGATCGGCGAAGCGCGATCACCGTCCGATACGGCCCGAGATCGCGGAGTGGAGGCCCTCGGCGTCGTTCGTGCCTATGCGAAACCGTTTACCGTCCGTGAGAAGGAGCTCGACGGCGTCGAGACCCCAGGCGTTGTACATCCATCCATGTGGGGTGCGTCGGATCCCGAATCCGTACCACCACGGGTTCCTGACCGCCGCTGCGTGCGACACGGTATGGAGGGGAAAGACTCGGCGTGGCCATTCGGCCCCGAACGCGACGCGAACCGCGTCGCCGTCCACACGGACCTCGAGGCGAGAGAACCACACGACCAGCAGGATCATCGCCGCCAGGAACACCACGAGGAACGGGATCAGCCACGGTGTCTCGCCATCGTCCACGATCACGATGACCACGAAGAAGATGAGCTCACCGATCGAGACGATCACACCCATCGGGCTCCATTGCACGTTCCGATACCCCATCGAAGCAGTATTCCACACGCCGTAGATGGTCGTCCGAGAAGATGTGATTCGCGTCGAAGGGCGTTACGGTGCTTTCGATGCCGGGATACTTCCAGAAGCCAGACGACGAACTGATCGATCAGAACGCCATCCAGAACGCGTTCGATTGGATCCAGCTCAAGCACTCCGGGAGGACATTGCGGTGCCCCATCTGCGACGGTGTGGTCTGGGGTTACGGCGGTCGGGTGGGTCTGACCAGGGAATCTGAGGCGTTCAGCCCGAGGAAGCAGCGCAAGCTCGTCCAGATCATCTGCAAGAACTGCGAGCACGTGCTCTTGTTCTCGGAGCGGATCCTCAAGGGACCGCTGGAGACCGACTGAGGGCGTCGACGCCGATCGGTGCGTCACCGACACTGGGACAATGACGACATGAATGCTTGGCGAATCGCACGACCTCCGCTGACCGCTGCAGGCATCCTGACGAGCCAGATGCTGCGGGCCGCATACCGGGACGACCTGCCCACCTACGGGAATCAGGACCCCTCGGGTCTCTTCGGTGATCCCGCCCTGCCACGGCTGCGGATCGTGTTCCTCGGAGACAGCTCCGTCACGGCACCGGGAGTCGACCCCCTCGACCATTGCTGGGCTCGCCAGATCGCCATCCACCTCGGGGAACGATTCCACGTCGACGCCCGCTCGGTCGCCTTGGGAGGGTCACGGGTGCGCGACGTCCTCGAGGGCCAGGTCGACCGTGCGCTCGAGCTCGACCCCGATATCGCGTACGTCTCCGTTGGATCGAACGATGCCCTTCGCGGCACACCCATCGGTCGCTTCGAAGCCGAGTACTCGAAGGTCGTCGAGCGTCTCGACCAGCGAGTAGCCGCCATCGGACTGTCGGGGATCGGCGACCTCGGGACCATCCCGCGACTGCCGGAACTCGCACGTGGTGTCGCGCGCATCAGGGCACGTGCCGTGAACAACGCCGTCGCCAGGGTCGCGGCTCGGTATCCGAGTACGGTGAAGTCGAATGCGTGGGGTGTGATGGCCGGAAGGTTCGACCACGAACCCGACCTGTTCGCGGGAGACCTGTTCCATGCGTCGGCAGCCGGGCACCTCGTGTTCGCCGAGGTCGCGCTCCCCGTCGCTGATCGACTGGTCGAGATCTGGCAGGGCGAACGGCCGTGAGCCCGACGCGGGCGTGTGGTCAGACCTTCTGATCGAGGAAGTGCTTGATCATCGACGACACGGTCCCGATGGCACCGGTATTGAACCCCTCGGGGATGATGAGGTCCGCATACCGTTTCGACGGCTCCACGAACTGGTAGTGCATCGGCCGGACGGTCTTCTCGTACTGGTGCAGGACGGACTCGACGGTCCTCCCCCGCTCGAGGATGTCGCGCTGGAGGCGCCGCATGAGGCGGATGTCCGGCTCGGTGTCGATGTACACCCGAACGTCGAACAGGTCACGCAGGCGCTCGTCGGCGAGCACGAGGATGCCCTCGACGATGACCGCAGGTTCGGGGACGATGAGGACGGTCTCGGTCGTTCGGGTATGCGTTGCGAAGTCGTACACCGGTCGCTCGATCGGCTGCCCGTTTCTCAGCGCACCGAGGTGGTCGATCAGAAGGTCGATCTCGATCGAATCGGGATGGTCGTAATTGATCTTCGTGCGGTCCTCGAACGACAGGTGCGTCTGGTCCCTGTAGTAGGCGTCGAGCTGGAGGTACACCACGGAGTCCCTCCCGACGATGTCGACGACGCTGTCGGCGATCGTCGTCTTGCCGGATCCCGAGCCCCCCGCGATGGCGATGAACAGGGGACGCCAGTCCCCCACTGTCGGGCCGAACTGGTGCTTCGCGAGGATGTCCGCGATGTCGATCGTCATACGACGGACGGTACCAAGGACGAGCGGTCACGGCACGTCGACGAGCCCGAACGTATCGTGATCCCATGAACCGCACCACGCCCGCTCCGGAGCTCGTTGTCGTCGGGAGCCCTTCCTGGGACAGGCTCGTCGGCCCCGCCGGCGAGGTCAGGGCGGCGGGAGGCTCCGGCTTCAACACGGCGTTGGCTGCGCGGGCGGCGGGCATCGATGTCGGCCTTCTCGCAGCCATCCCCACGCACCTTCCCAGGGAGATCGGCGCGGCGTTCGGGCCGGGTGGCATCAGGCGGGAGGGACTCGTCGTACGGGATGGCCCGATCTCCTCGTTCCACATCGCCTACGACGACCACGAGAACGCTGAGTACCTGGCCGTCCAATTGGAGATCGAACTCACGCTGAGCGCCGACGACGTGCCCGATGCGTGGCTCGCGGCACGGCATCTCCACGTCGGTCCCCTCGGGGCGTCGTCGCGACGCCAGCTCGGGTTCGTGAAGGGCATCCGCGAGCGCGGCTTCTCCGGAACCCTGTCGGTCGGTAGCTTCCACGCTTCCCTCGACGAGGATCGGGCCGCCGCCCGCGCCCTCGTCGGCGAGGTCGAGATCTTCTTCCTGAACGCTGCCGAGTTCGCTGACCTCCTTCCGTCCGGACCTCCTCGCGCACCGGTCTTTGTCGTGACCGAGGGCCGCCGTGGCGCGACCGTCCACTTCGAGGGCCACGCCCTACGCCATCGTGGTGAACCTGCGACGGTCGTCGATCCGACCGGAGCCGGTGATGCGTTCTGCGGTGGCTACCTCGCAGGTTGGCTGCGCGGCGTCGAACCCTTGGCATCGGCGACGAACGCGGCACGCACCGTGCTCTCCGGATTCGGCTCCACGCAGCTCGTCGCTGAGGTCGCAGCCGCGACCGGGCCGAGGGTTCGCATCGACACGGAGCGGGTCGGACGCGTCGCGCAGATGCTCGCCGTCGAGGCGACCGAGGCCACGCTGGACTTCTGCGGGTTCCCTTTTCCCGAGGAGGGAGCGTCATGGGCGCTCGAGATGTTCGGAGTGGCCACCCTCCACCAGTACGGGTTCTGGCTGTCGGACGTTCGGGGATGGGTCGAACCCATGTACGGCGTCGTCGGTGGTGATCCTTTCAAGGGATCCGACTACCTCTGGCAGGCGTTCACACGAGCTGCCATGGAGGACCCCTCTGTGCTCGATCCTGCCCGCGTCGCGTCAGATCCCCTCCTGTTCGACGCCATCTGCGCCGACGACTCGGGCTCGTGCCCGGTGCCCTCGATCGAGTCGCATCGGGACCTCCAGCAGCGGTACGGCGCTGCCCTCGCCGGAACCGCCGGCCTCCCCGAGATCCTCGACGAGGCCAACCGATCGGAGCGACCGGCCGCTGCACTGTTGGAGCGCCTCACCACCATCCCTGGCTACGCCGAGGATCCTTTCGCCAAGAAGGCCAACCTGCTCGCCATCATCCTCGCGAACAGGCCTGAGCGGTTCCTCGATCTCCGTGATCCAGAGTCGATCACGCCCATCATCGATTACCACCTGATGCGAAGCTGCCTCCGTACCGGCTGCGTCGAGATCCTCGACGATGACCTGCGGCACCGGATCGAACGGCGAGCATGGGTCGACGAGGCAGAGGAGGACGAGATCCGGCGCGCATGCTTCGACGCCATCCAATCGCTCGTCGAGCAGAGCGGACTCACCCAGGCGGCGGTGGATGGGTTCTTCTTCAGCAACGCCAGACGGGTCTGCGTGGAGGTCGAGCCTCCTCGATGCGACGACTGCGTCGCATCACCGGCGTGCGCCCGGCGCACCGACCTCTTCCAACCCGTGATCCGCACGACCGCGTATTGACGGTGTGGTCCATCCGGGAATCCCTCCGGGTTCTCGGGCTATCGGGCGAGGCGGGTTGCGATCGACTCGGTCACCGCAGATGGATAGGGAGATCGTCCTGCGCCAGTGTCGAGGTGCGCTATGGCCGCAGCGATCTCGTCGCGTTGTGATCCGACGAAGGCACGATCGACGAGGCCGCCGTGGCCGGGAACGACCGCACCTCGAATCGACCCCAGGATCGCGTCGAGGGTTTCGACCCACGCACGCGGGAATGAATCCCCGAACGACGGCGGTGCCCCCTCCTCCACCAGATCCCCGGCAAGGAGGACATCGTCGACGAACACCACGATATCCGAGTCGGTGTGCCCAAGCCCGGGATGCCAGAGGCGGATGTCCTTCCCTCCGAGGTGGATGACCATCGCATCGTCGAAGGTCACCGTCGGGGGTGTGATCTCCACATCCAGGAACTCCAGGCGATTCACGTCGGGAACCCACTCGGCCACGGACAATTCGGTCTTCGTGCGCTCGCCGTCGGACATCATGACCTCGCGGCACCTCGTGTGACCCACGATGACCGAGTCGCTGAAACGAGCGTTCCCGAACGTGTGGTCCCAGTGGAAGTGCGTATTCACGAGGTAGCGGACGGGTGCCGCGGAGATCGTTGCGATGTCGGACCGAAGCTCATCCGCGTCCGCATGCGTCGAACGGCTGTCGACGACCACGAGACCGTCGTCGGTGACGATGAGAGCGACGTTCTGGTCGAGCCGCGCGTAGCGACACCGGAACACGCCATCGCCCACCTCGTCCCAGGGCTTCTTCACGGGCATGAGTGTATCGACCATCGTCGACGCGGTTCGGGCAGGCGATTCCGCGGTCACCCACGCCGCGCCGTCCCGATGTCGCTCGCGGCGACTCGTGCCACGAACCAGAACGCGGCGCGCACCATGGCAGCGTGCATCGCACTACGGTCGGTTCGCCTCGAAAAGCCCGGAGGGCTCACGGCCGGTCCCGACCGCACAGGTTCAAACGTGGAGCCGTGACCCTTCATCGCCATCATGGCGCAACGATGGACCACGAAGATGACAGCTACGAGTACACAGCGTTAACAGAACACGAATCTTGCTCGCGACCCGCCGCCGTCATCCCTGTCGGACACGTAGGGGTCAGGACCGCAGGGAGAGGCTGATCGCTGCGAGAAGCGTATCCGGATCGTTCGTCCCGATCCGGAACATGGTCCCGTCCGCGAGCGCGAGTTCGACCGCGTCCAGACCCCAGACGTTGTAGAGCCATCCGTTGGGAATCCGGCGCACGCCCCATCCGTACCACCATCGATTGCGCACCGTCCGCACAGTGACGATGTCGGACGTCGGGAAGGTCCGATACGGCATCCCGCGTCCGAATGCTGCGGTCACGGCCGCATCCCGGACCAGGACCTCGAGGCGGCTGAAGTACACGGCCACGCCCAGCATGGCGAGCATGATCACGACGGTTCCCACGGTCAGCACCGTCGGGAGGTCCTCGGAATCGGCGATGATCGGTACGAGCACAATGCCGAACACGACGACGAGGGGAAACGCAGCGAAGCCCCACTGCACGTGGTGGTAGTTCATGAGACCAGTGTGGCACACACCGCTCGACGCGACCGAGCCCTCGGCTGCTCCAAGGGCTCGGACCAACCGGACGTCCTACTTCACCGAGGTCTCGAGCTTCCCGTCCTTGGAGATC
Organism: uncultured Acidimicrobiaceae bacterium; assembly: GCA_964647265.1. GTDB lineage: Bacteria > Actinomycetota > Acidimicrobiia > Spongiisociales > UBA5794 > SZUA-442. The sequence goes on from CAZYGP010000027.1 coordinate 13,840, forward strand.
CACGCCTTCACGGTCACCGTCTTCTTGTTCTTGCCCTTTTCGTTGTTCGTGAAGCGCATCTCGATCTCCTTCCCGTTGTCCTTCCGGACCTCGTACTTCCAGCCCGGTGAGGCAACGGAGCCGATCACGACCTTGCCGTCCACCACCTTGAACTCGACGGTGAACTCTCCGAAGAGACCGACGGATTCGGAGACCTCGTTGGTCGCATCGCCGCCCGTGCCGTCTCCGCCGTCGTCGTCGTCGCCGTCAGCCGGATCCGTTCCGGGGTCAGGAGAATCAGGATCCCCGCCGCCCTCGTTCGGGTCTC
>CAZYGP010000028.1:0-14064 GCA_964647265.1 uncultured Acidimicrobiaceae bacterium
GGCGCAAGCCCGCAACCCCGGCACACACGGTGTGCGTCGAGTGCAAGTTGCGGGGCGTGACCTGCATCATGGTCGCCCACGGCACACCGTGCATGGGCCCGATCACGCACGCAGGATGCGGTGCGCTCTGTCCCGCCTTCGAGCGTGGCTGCTACGGCTGTTTCGGCCCGTCCGAGTCCCCGAACGTCCCGGCATTGCGTGATGCGTGGCATGCGATCGGAGTCGACGACCCGCATCTCGTTCGTGCCCTGAGGACGTTCAACGCATATGCGCCTGCCTTCAAGGAAGCGAGTGACAGCTATGACCGGTAGGACCCGCGAGATCAACGTCGACTATCTCGCACGTGTCGAGGGCGAGGGTGCGATGTACCTCAAGCTCGACGGCGACCAGGTCAAGGACGTCCGGTTCAATATCTTCGAGCCACCACGCTTCTACGAGGCGTTCCTGCGGGGAAGGGCATTCACCGAGGCACCGGACATCACTGCGCGCATCTGCGGCATCTGCCCTGTCGCGTACCAGACGAGTTCGGTGAACGCAATGGAACAGGCTGCCGGGGTCACGGTCGATCCCGCCGTCCGTGAACTGCGACGGTTGCTGTACTTCGGTGAGTGGATCGAGAGCCACACACTCCACGTGTTCATGCTCCACGCTCCCGACTTCCTGGGTTACCCGAGCGCCATCGAGATGGCTGCCGACATGCCGGACGTCGTCACGAACGCCCTGCGTCTGAAGAAGCTCGGCAACGACATCATGACCGTGGTCGGAGGGCGCGAGATCCACCCGATAAACGTACGGGTCGGAGGCTTCTACAGGGCTCCGACGAAGGCTGAGCTTTCCGCTCTCGTCGACGAGTTGGTCTGGGCGAGGGACGCGGCTTCCGCAGCTGTCGATCTCGTAGCGGGATTCGACTTCCCCGACTTCACGATGGCCTACGAGTTCGTCGCCCTCCGCCATCCCGACGAGTACGCGATCGTCGATGGCCGGATCGCATCGTCGGCGGGCCTCGACATCGACGTCACGGAGTGGCGCGACCACTTCGAGGAGATCCATGTCGAATGGTCGAACGCCCTCCACTCGCGGATCAAGGAACGGGGACGCTACTACCTGGGCCCGATGGCCAGGTTCGCCATCAACGGGGACAAGCTCACACCGCACGCGAAGGCAGCAGCCGAACGGGTGGGCGTACGACCGGGCGAGTCCAACCCGTTCAAGAGCATCATCGTCAGGGCGATCGAGATCGTCCTCTCGTGCGAGGAGGCCTTGTCGATCATCGACCGATACCAGCGGCCAGAGCCATCCTTCGTCGAGGTGTCCCCCCATGGTCGGGTCGGCTGCGGAGCGAGCGAGGCGCCGAGGGGACTCCTGTTCCATCGATACGTGGTGGATTACGACGGGCTCATCACCGACGCCCAGATCGTGCCACCCACCTCACAGAACCAGGCACAGATCGAGGAGGACCTCAGGCAGTTCGTGCCCGGTCGGACCCACCTCGACGACGAGACGCTCCAATGGCAGCTCGAGCAGGCGATCCGCAACTATGACCCGTGCATCTCGTGTGCGACCCACTTCCTCGACCTGACCGTGGAACGAATGGGAGGTGTGCGACGCGACGACTGATCGGCATCGGGAATCCCGACCGTGGCGACGACGCCGCGGGCTGGGAGGTGGCCGCACGGGTGACGTCGTGGTCGGTGGATCGCCGCATGGCGGGATCGTTCGACCTCGTCAACGCGTGGACCGACGAGGACGAGGTGGTCATCGTCGACGCCATGCACTCCGGCGAGGTCCCGGGCACCGTCCGGAGCTTCGACATGCACACCGAGAGGGTGCCCTCGTGCATGTTCTCATCGACGCATTCGTTCGGTCCCATGGAGATCGCTGAGCTTGCCCGATCGTTGGATCGCCTCCCCCGATCGTTGGTGGTCATCGGGATCGAGGCAGGAACCACCGAGCACGGCGCGGCGATGTCACCGGCGGTCGCCGAGGCCGTCGCACGATTGGCGTGGGAGTTGGAACATGCACGAAGCCAGGCTGATACGGGATCTGCTCACACGGATCGAGCAGGTGGCGCGCGACGAGCAGGCTGATCGGGTCGATCGCGTCCGGATCGAGATCGGCGCACAGAGCCACGTCACTCCCGAGTCGCTCCGCGCCCAGTTCGAGCTCCATGCCCATGGTTCCGTTGCCGAGGCGGCTGCGCTCGATTTCACGCGGTCGCACGACCAGACGGCCGCCGATTCCCACGACATCCGCCTCGTCTCCGTCGCGGTCAGCGACACCGATGTCCGTGTCGCAACCTGAGGGGTTGTCGGGTCGAAGCAGTGTCGACCTGTATTGGATACCGCTCGGCGCGGGAGGGGCCGGTTTCGTTCGCCTGAACGGGCGCATGTACGAGGCTGTGAGTGCCCGCCGCGAGCACAGGAACCCGCGCGACCTCTACCACACGGCACTCGAGGTGCATGTCGGCGGGGAGAGGTTCACCATAGAGAGCGCATGGCCGAGCCCCGACGGGGACACGGCATCGCGCGGCGTGGCAGTCGAAGGGCCCGTTGGTTCGCCTCGCTTCTCACGGCTTCGGCTCCTGCGATACGAGGTGCGCTGCTGGCACGACGGGATCATCCCCGATGCCCGAGAAGCCGTGCAGCGTCACACCCTGACCGAGGATCCCTCCACGACCCAGCGCCTCCTCGAGCTCGTACCGACCCTGCCGACGCTGACGTGGGGGCGGGACGAGAGCGGAACCGGCGACATGTGGAACTCCAACTCCGTGGTCTCGTGGCTTCTCACGCGATCGGGAATCAACGTCGGCGATGTTCAACCACCGCCGGGCGGGTCAGCACCGGGATGGACGGCCGGTATCGCCATCGCCCGCCGCGACACGACCGGTTGACTACTCGGCACCTGCAGTGTCGTGCCATCATCGATGGCCGAGCCGCGAGAATCCTCCTTGATACCCTGCGATTCCCGTGGAACCCCGGCACCCATGGTGGGACAATGGAATCGGGTCGTTGGCCGGAGAGGAGTCTCCATGGCAACTACCCACCATCCGGCACCGACCCACCTCGGTTTCGGACAACACCACGAGTGGCTCTGGGTGGCCCTTGGCGCCCTCGTCGTGGCGATCATCGCAGGTTCCATCTCATGGATGGTCATGAGGGACCCGGGGACGGTCCCCGCGGGAGCACCGTCCGTCAGCGGGTTCGAATACGACCATGAGGTGACGGCCATCCACATGCCGACGGCGGGTGTGACGGGTCACTACTTCGGCTACAGCGGCGCCCTCGACGCGGTCGTCGCCCCCGTATCGGGATTCGACCTCGACCACGACGCCACGACCATCCGCATGCCGTCGACGGCCGTGACAGGCATGTACTTCGGCAACAGTGAGGAGATCGACCCCGACATGTGACCGGGACGGTCGTCAACCCTGCGTGTCGGCAAGAGGCGAGTACCACTCGTGGAACTCGGAGCATCGGCCGTCCGAGCCGAAACGAAGAAGCCAGATGTTGTCGTAGATGCGCCGGGTCTCCCCGCTGGACGGAGGGTAGAAACGGGTTCGTCCGTGGGTCACGACATACCCGTTGTCCATCGCGATCGGTTGGTAGTGGGCGTCGTACCCACCCTGCTCGAACAGGTGCTGTTCGGCCATCCACTCGGCGGTGATCGCCTCGCGACCTTCTGCCCGTATCCCGAGGGGCCGATACCAGATCGCATCCTCTGACTACAGGTCCCGGATGGCTTCCTCGTCGTAGGAGCGCCATGCCGCCACGTAGGCGTCGAGCCATCTCTGGACGTGCTCCCAACCGTCGCCGTGCGAGACGCCCGATTGAGCCTGCCACGACGGAAGTTCGGGTTGGGTCGGCCTGCTCACCATCGCCGCGAGGCTAGTTCCTCCCCGGTGGATGCATACAGGGCCACGAAGCACCGACGGTTGCTCTGCTATCCGGAGTCCCAGTCGTTCGTCGGGAGCGTGAAGACCAGCCTGAAACCGCGTAGGTAGTCGCCCAACTCCGTTCGGATCGAGTCGATGATCGCGTGCGCCTCGGTCAGGTCGGCCTGGCTCGTGCCCTGCTTCACGACAAGTCGAATGGTCATCGTTGTCCCCTCAAATGCCGACGATCCACTCCTCTTGACTGGCGTCGATACGGCGATGGATTCCATCGCGGCCGGCAACCCTGACCGTCGTCCCTCCGTCATCTGACAACCCCCTCTCGGGCCCACCGCTGAAGAGGATCTCGACATCACGCGATTGCGCGGCTAGCCGGAGTCCCAGCCCGTCGGGATCGTGAAGACCAGCCTGAAGCGGCGGTAGGTTTCCATCGGTTCCGTTCGGAGCGAATCGATGATGGCATAGGCCTCGGCCAGGTCGGTGTGACTCGTGCCGGGCTTCGCAATGAGGCGAATGGAGATCGTCAGCCCCTCGATCTCCACGATCCACTCCTCCCGTAGAGCGTCGATCCGGCGGTGAATCCCCTCATGCCCGGCGACAGTGACCGCCGTCAAGCCGTCATCGGTGCTGGGCAGCTCGGGGATGGGCAGGGCGGGCCAGTACTGGGATGCGTCGTCGTACGCATAGTCGAAGTGGATCGCGACGGGCCCGCCGTTCATAAAGCCGACATTGCAGGGAATTCTGACACAGGTCCCATCCCACGAGTAGTCGCCCGGTTGGTTGCCACCGATCGTTGGCCATCCGCGGGCGACCGAAGGTGGGGCGCTACCAACACTCGGCGCCAGCGTCGTCGTCGGTGTGGTTACGGGTGTCGCAGTTGGTTGATCAGCCAGCTCTGCGCTGCCGACCGTGGCGGGGAGGAACTCGATGCAGATGGCGAGAATAAGGACGACAAGGGCGGCGGCAGGAACGATACTCCAGCCGAGTCGGCGTGATGCGCGCCGGTTGCCTGGTCCTGGCATGAGCTCTGGTTCGCCCGCAGCCACTTGCATCGTCTCATGCCTCGATGTTGATCGAGTCGATGATGGTTTGCAGTTCCTTCAGGTCCTCGGCTGTCGCACCGTCTCGATACTGGGTGAGGAAGACCTGACGCTCGCCGTTCACGTCGAGGATGTACACGCTTGCCGTGCCGTCGGCGAGTAGCACGAAGTACTTGTCGGCGGGCGCGCTGTACCAGATCTGGAGCTCCCCGGGAATGTTGCATGCTGATCCGTCGAAGTCGTCGGGGTTGGTCAAGTCGATTCTCTTGGCGGGGAGCCCGCCGAGCGTCGTGTCGACCGGCCCGCTGGCCGCCGTGGAGGGCTGTGCGATAAGGGCAGCCGCTAGGTCGTCGACACTGGGGCCAACCCGCGTCAGTTCGTCGGCTCCTCCACCGGATCCCACGCACGGATCGGAGTAGATCGCATCAACGACAACGAAGTAGAAGGCGATCTCGCCGACTTGACCATCACGCTTGATCGCCCCCGGGGATCCGTACTGGGTCTCCCACCCTTCGGGAACGGTCATTGTGAGGTCCGCGACGGACCATGCCGAAGACGCAATGTGATAGGTACCAGGCTCCACTGGTCCACTCGGCGGAAACGCGGAATTGACCGTTGCAGCCGTCGCGGAAGTCGAGGTCGTCGACGTAGTCACGATGGACGTGGAGGTCGCTGTGGTCGCCGAACTGGTGGGAACGGCGCCTCGGTCGATGTGCGGGGAGCAGGCCGCCAGCCCCAGGGCTGCCACGAGCCATACGTTCCTGAGTCCCCAGAGCCTCATGTTCATGATGAGAAGAGGTTCTCCCGCAACTTGTATCTTCTATGCGTCGATGCTGATCGAGTCGATGATGTTCTGTAGGTCGGCGAGATCCTCGGCTGTGGCTGCGGCTCGATACTGGGTGACGAAGACCTGACGCTCGCCGTCCACGTCGAAGATGTAGACGCTTGCCGTGCCGTCACCGAGGAGCACGAAGTATTCGTCGGCCGGCACGCTGTGCCAGATCTGGAGATCCCCGGGAATGTTGCAGTCCGCTCCGTCGAAGTCGTCCGGGATGGCCAGGTCGATCCTTGTTGCTGGGAGGCCTCCGATCGTCGTGTCGACCGGTCCGGTAGCCCCCGTGGAGGGCTGGGCGAGGAGGGCAGCGGCCAGGTCGTCGACGCTGGGGCCAACCTGCGTCAGGCTGTCGGATCCTCCACCGGATCCGACGCACGGATCGGAGTAGATCGCATCAACGATCACGAATTGGAAACTGAGCCCTCCGTCGTGGTCATCACCCTTGCTGGCTCCCGGGGAGCCGTACTGGGTCTCCCACCCTTCGGGCATGGTGACGGTGAGGTCCGCGACGGTCCATGCCGACGGTGCAATGTGATAGGTGCCGGCCTCGATTGGCCCGGGCGGCGGCCACTCGGAGACGACCGTCGCAACAGTCGTCGATGTTGTCGCGGTGGTCGAGGTCGTCGAGGTACTGGTTTGATCTGCGTCTTGGCCGGATTGAGTGGCGCAGGCGGCAAGTCCGACGATGGCCATGATCACTACGGTCCTGAGTCCCCACAAGTTGATGTTCATGATCGGAAAAGCTCGTTCCGTCGCGTTCGTACGACAAAGAACTCTGAGGAGACCAGACGTCGTCGACGGGTCGAGCGAGGCCCAGTCACGGGTCGCACCGGCGGGTCCCTTGTGACACACCCTGATGTTTTGTGTCGTACGATGACGACCAGCTGAGCTTTATCAAGTGTTAGCTCAGGAGACACCTTGCTACGCGACCAGACAACGGTCGACGGCTTCGTCGAGTTCGTCGAGGCCAACGAGAGAGGACTGCGTCACGCCCTCACCGCAGCCTTGGGTTTCGAGGCCGGCAAGGAAGCAGCAGCCGAAGCCCTCGCCTACGGATGGGAGCACTGGGACAGGGTGCGGGTGATGGCCAACCCGGTGGGATACCTGTACACCGTCGGCCGGTCGAAGGGACGAAGAATGCTCTCGGCGAGAAACCCCGTGTTCCCTGCCATCCCAGAGGACTGGACGCCGTGGTTCGAGCCCGGACTTCCGGCTGCCCTCGCCGGTCTTCCAGAAAGAGAGCGAACCGTCGTCTTGCTGCTGCACGGGTACGGATGGCACATGACCGAAGTCGCAGAGACCCTTGGAGTGTCGAAGAGCACGGTGCAGACCCACGCCGAGCGGGGAATGCGGAAACTGCGTCACAAGCTGGGAGTCGATCGATGAGTCTTGACCTCGACCGTCAACTTCGGGAGTACTGCCAACACCTGGATGACAAGCAGGGTGCCTTGTCCTTCGAGGACATCGTGATGCGGACCGGTCAGCGGCAGGTCATCCAGGGGCCTGAGATACAGGAGCGATCACCCCGATCTTGGTGGATCGCCGCTGCTGCCGCCGCCATCATCATCGTTTCTGCTGTCGGTATCCGATTTCTCCCCGCCTCGGGTGTCACCCGAGAGCCGGCAGGCCAGTTGACGACGACATCGATAGCCACGCCTACGACCTCGACGACGGTGGCAGCGGACATCGCTGACTGGCCACCGCCCGGTCCAATCGAGGCTGGCACCTATCACATTGCACCGTCGGCATGGACCGTCGCGGACCTCACAGTCACCATGCCCGAAGGGTGGGAGACCCAGTACGGATCCCCAGTAGCCACCAAGGGTGATGGTCAACACCCAGGGCTCGGTTTTCAGTTCGTGATCGTTGATGCGATCTACTCCGATCCGTGCAAGGGATCCGATGGACCGTGGGACCTGACGCAGGTTGGCCCGAGCGTCGACGATTTGGTCGCTGCTCTTCTCGCTCAGCCGTTCACGGGTGCTACCGGGCCGGTCGACACGACGATCGGCGGTGTCCCCGCGACAAGGATCGACCTGGCCATCCCCGACAGCGTCTACACACCAACATGCAACCTTCCGCTGAAGCTCCAGATCTGGCACAGCGTGCCGGCAGACGAGTACTTCGTGCTGCTCGGTGACGGTACGGCAAGTGTCTACATCTTCGACGTGGACGGCGAGCGTCAGGTCCTGGTCACCCAGTATCGAGACGGGGCCACAGCCGAGGATCTCACCGAACTGCAAACCATCATCGACTCGATCAGCATCGACGCATAGAAGATCAGCCGAGCAGCCGCTCGGCGCTCCGCGTCGTCGCACGGAACCGTGTTGTGCCGCCCCAGCCCTTGCGCTGTGTGGGCTCCGAATCGAGACCGAACACGCCGCTGCCGTAGACTCCCGGACGCGGACAGGGGCCCTGACCATGCGCCATACCCGCACACGCCCTCGTAGCTCAGGGGATAGAGCACCGGTTTCCTAAACCGGGTGTCGCAAGTTCGAATCTTGCCGAGGGCGCATCCAAACTCGTCGCACGGAAGGCGCTCAGGGCCGTGAGTCCTCATCGATCGGCCACGGCGACCGCCGTGCGAGTCGGCGACAGGCGCTCGTGCTCGCGACGGCACCGACCGTGGAACTCCCAAGCGGTCGGTAACGTCCCATTGACATGATGCGAATCGTGCTCGTGGTCTGGCTGTCGATGATGGCAGCAGTGATGGCGGGCTGCGGTGGTCAGGGTGACACCAACCGTCGTGCAGTCGAGGGCATCGGTCTCCCCGTGACGGTGGATCAGCTCTCGACCCTGTCGCAGGACACACCGATCACTGTGCGAGGTTTCCTGCGCGTCGAGGACGGAACCGTCCGCATCTGCGGCGCCATCCTGGAGAGCTACCCCCCACAATGCGGTGGGCCATCGGTTGAGCTCGTCGGCCTCGATATCGATGAGATCGTCGGCACCACCACCGCAGGCGACGTGACATGGAAGGAAGACGTCGTACTCAGGATCCTCCATGCACCTGACGGCAGGTACACGGCGGTCGTGCTCGACGACGAGGCGTCAGTGCGAGTGACGTTGGGGCTGTACTCGGGGGTAGCCGATCCGTCATGGACCCTCACCAACGACGAGGCCTCCGACCTGAGGGACGCCCTGGTGGAGCTGCGCCGCACCGATGCCGTTGCCCCGGTGGGCGGTCTCGGATAGCACGGATTCACCATCGAAGCACCAGACGTGACTCTGGTCGCGTACGCAGGGAAGGTGTCGAGTGGGCTCACCGATCCGCCCTACACATTGGATGACCCCGACCGCACCATCGAGCGCCTCATGCTCGAAACCGCGCGTGCGCATGTGAAACCTGAGGAATACGCCATCGTGGCCGAGGTCGTCGGCGGGTCATGACGAACTCGAATGGCAGTCCCTTGACCTGACGGTGCTGCCCGGCGGCCGCAGGTCATGAGATCGCCACGACGGCCACAAGGCAGGCGCCGAAGTCGAGAGGTGCGTCGATCGCCTCGAGGAAGAGCCACAGGGAGGCTGTCATCACGAGCCTGGTGGCCACGTTGCTCGCCAGGAGCCCGATTGCCCGCCCCGGTTGCTTGAGGACTGCGACGAGCGATCCCCAGGAGTCCCGCACGATGGGGAGCACCTTCTCGGGAAGCAAGATCGAGGAGTCGGTCGGCGAGACGATCCCCATCGGTGGCGCAGGCCTCATCGTCGCCTACGACCGCAAGGTCGCGGACAAGGTCGAGGCTGCCGTGAAACGGGCTTTCCAGCGCGTCGTCGGCGAGGCGGAGGGCCGTCATGTGGAAGCGCTGAAGGGCGCTAGTGCCGACTCGCAGGCGACGCTGGCCGAAGCGGGCGAGTGACGCGCTGCGCCCAAGCGGCATGGTCGTTCGGTGTCGCAATCCACCGCCGAACCCGACGAGCACTCATCGGGGTGTGCTTCCGTCTCAACAGACCGACACCCAGCGCGAGGTCATCGTCCCGAACGGATGGGAGAAATCGTCCTGTTGGGACGACGGCAAGACCCTTTCGGGTGGGCAGAATCTTCAGTAATCGGACACGGCGCGTCGAGGAGAGTGCGCAACATGGGCGCGGACGTCGAAGCACCAGAGTCCTTCTCGGAGGGCTCGGACCACGGGATACCTCACTCGGCGGGGCAGGCTGGCGAGAGCTTTCGTGTAAACGAGATCGATTGGGTCGACGTGTTGGCGACCCTGGTGATGGCGATGGCCGCCGTATTGACAGCCTGGTCGGCGTTCCAGAGCGACCAGTGGGGAGACCAGATGGCCTTCTCGTTGGCCCAGGGGTCCGCGGCCCGCACAGAGGCAACTCGAGAGTTCACCCGAGCAGGCCAGCTGACCGAAGTGGACTTGGCCAGCTTCTTCGCCTGGCTCGAGGCGACACAGACGGACGTAAGCGAGGGCCGGATCGACCCCGACACGAGCTACGAACCGGATCCGAACACGCTGTCGGGCTTTCTCTATCTCAGGTTCCGCCCCGAGTTCCGTATCGCCACCGACGCATGGGTGGAGACCATGCCCTTCATCAATCCCGACGCGCCTGCGACCCCGTTCGCGATGCCCGAGTACTCAGTGGCGGAGGAGGCGAAGGCGGAACGTCTCCGCGCACTGGCTGATGCCAAGTACGACGAGGCCCAGGCAGCCGATGCAAATGACGACAAGTACGTGCTGAGCACCATCGTCTTCGCCGCGGTGTTCCTCTTCGCCGGTCTCAGCACCAAGATGCGGAGCCGACTCGGGCAGAACCTCATGCTCGGCATGGGCGTCGTCATTCTGTTGGGCGTGGGCGTCTACATCTTCACGATCCCGATCCTGACCTGACCGCGTCGCCCGAAGATCGCAGGCTCGATCCGAGCAGGCTCGATCGTCGGGGACACGTACACTCTCCAGAGGACCTCGGAAGAAGGACACGAATTGGCTGATCAACGACCAGGCGGAAGTGATCAGGCACGGGGAACGCAACTTGGCGCGAGGTTGGGACAAGGCACCCTGGGTGTGCCAATTCGGGAGAGATACGGACTGATCCTCTTCCTGATCTTCTTCGGATACGTCCTCTCCGGCTTCGACACCAACGAGTGGGTCTCGGTCGTCAACGCCTTGCTGTGGCTGGCTGTTCTGTTCACTTCGCTGTGGTCCCCAGGCATCCCCGGCCGGGTACGCTGGCTCGGGTTGTTCGCCATGGGCGTTCTGCTGATCACGGCAATCCCCGTGGGTTCGGCACCCGCGGCTGAGGGGTGGCGCCTCCTGCTCCTGGCGTTGGCTCAACTGTCTGCCTCGATCGCCGTCCTGCACAGGATCGTGCGACACCCGGTGGTGAGCCTGCAGACAGTCATGGGCGGAATCTCCGCATACGCGCTGTTCGCATTCGTGATGGCGAGCGTATACGGCGGTGTCGACTTGCTGACCGACGGCACATTCCTGAACAACGCTGTGACGCAGGGCGACTACCTGTACTTCTCCTTCGTGACCCTCACCACTGTCGGCTACGGCGACATCACCGCCGCCAGCGATCTCGCCAAGAGGCTCGTCGTCGTCGAAGCCTTCCTGGGCCAGGTCTTCATCATCACCCTCGTGGCCAGGCTGGTCTCGTTGTGGGGGTCGCCGCTTCAACGCTGACCGCCCCGCGGCAGGTCCACTCTCTCGTGGGACTCGGCACGCGCTGGCCTTCACTCCAATCGAGGTCTGGTTGCGGCCAAGGCCGCTACTCAGCGAGCCGATCGAGCGTCGATCCATGCGCTGGCATCTTCGTGCGCACGTGCAAGAGTCGCGCCGAGCCACTCGTCGGACGGGTATACGTTCTCAGATCCGATGATGTCGGTGACACCGGTGATGTCGAGTTGTTCTATCACCCTGGACGATGCGGAGACGATCATCAGCTTGCTGTCGACCGCGTGGAGCCTGATCCCATAGCGGGAGATGACCTCCATGAAGGTGGAGCCCAGGTCGCTCTTCCCTCGGAGCCGAATGATGACAACCGAGCGCCGCGAGCTCTCCGTGATCCGAGGCAGCGCGCTCTCGAACACAGGCGCTGCAGCGAAGAACAAGCTGCCGTACGGCTGGAGTACCAGCACCGAATGCTCCGGCACCTCGACCGGGGGGTCGATCTCCCTCATGCGACCGCTCCCGTCGAATGCCCACTCCTTCAACTTGACCTGGTTCGACTGTCGGATCACATACAGGATCACCGAGATACCGACGCCGACCAGGACGGCGATGTGCAGCGGAATGAGCATCGTCAGCGTGAAGGTCACAGCGAGGACCGTGGCCTGGGTCGGGCCGGTTCGCCACACCGCCTTCATGTCGGCAGGTTTGAATGTGCGGAATCCGATCAGCATCAAGAGCCCCGCGAGGGCAGGCATGGCGATGTACGCCACAGCCTCCCCGAGGACGAGGATGCACACGGCCATCACGACCGAAGCGATGAACATTGACGCCTTCGTCCTCGCTCCGGCTTCCTTCACCAAGGAGGTGGCGGACATCGATCCTCCAACGGGCATGCCCTGGAACAGCCCCGATGCCACGTTGCCAAACCCTTGCCCAACGAAGTCACGGGAAGCATCGGGGTAGCGGCCATCCGGGTTGGGGAAGTTCGCTGATATCGCGGCACCCTGCACCAGCCCGACGAAGGCGAGCGCGGCGGCGGGAACGATGAGCTCGAGAATCACGCTCGGGTCGGGCAGAACAGGCAACGGCAGTGAGCCCGGTATCTCCGTGACGTCACCGAGAGTCGCCACGGCCCTGTCGATGACCAAGGCCAGAGCGGAAGTGGCGACAATGGCGACGACCATTCCGAGTGCTCCCATCCGGGTCCGCTCCAAGATGATGATGAGAAGGATGGTGACGGTCCCGATGAGCATCGAGGGCCAGTGGGCTTCACCCAGGTTGAACAGGAGGTCGAGGGCACGCAGCACACGGTTCGAGCCCTCCGCCTCGTACCCGCTGAAGCTGTCCAGCTGTCCGAGGATGATGTTCACGCCAACGGCGTTGATGAACCCCACCATGACCGCGTTCGACACCCAGCGGAGCAAGGAGCCGAGTTTGAGCAGGCCCGCCACCATCATGATCACCCCGGTGATGATCGAGAGGGTGAACAGGGCCGATTCCGGGTCCTCACCCGAGTGAACGCTCGGCACGTCGGACACGATGATCGCCATGGCGCCGGTTGCCTGGACGGCCATGAACGTCGAACTCGTGAAGAGGGCGCCTGAAGCCGTGCCCACCATGTAGGCGTAGAGCCCGAACACTGGGTTGACTCCGGCGAGGAGCCCCCCAGCGAGGCCATCGGGGACGCTCTCGACACCCAGGACGAGACCCGCCACCGCATCTTGCTTGAGGCCCCTCCGTCGTCTCAGGGAGTCGACCCGGCTCCTGATCCCTCTCACGATCGCTCCGCCTGATTCATGGCCACCGAGTCTGCATCACTTGAGCCGTCAGAATTCCAGCAACATCGCCCTTCGACATCCTCCCGATGGGGTGAAGCATGGGTCGGAGGTGTCGATAGACCGGGCCGACCGCCATCATTCCTCGATGCGACGGTACGTGACATTGGTCGTTTCGGTTGTCCTCGTCCTCGGGACGCACGGACCCGCGTGGGCTCAGGATGATCCATCGGCCGGCGAATGGCCCATCACGTCCCTCGGCTCCGAGGTGTCCGGCCTCAAGCCGGGGATGAAGTGGGTCCGCACGAACCCGATGCTGATCACATCGCTGTCCGCTTCGATGGGGACGCCGCCACCATCAGTCGTCGCCGACTACTTCGGGCCCTTCGGGGCGACGGCGAAGATGCTGTGGGAGGACGGAGCGGCCGAGGTCGACGGATGGAACCCGTCGTCGAACCGGTTCATCTCATGGCTGAGAAGCGACGGCACCTCCTCGGTGTGGAACGGGTTCGCCTTCGAATCCACGGGCGAGTTGGTCGGGGGAATGGCAGGTAAGCAGGGGCGGATCGGTTTCCAGGTCGGTGACGAGGCAGGCAGCATCACCGCCCTTGCGCAGATCCAGGCAGGGATCGAGAGCGTCAGGGCAGCCGATCCCGACGCCCTGGTGTACACGAACATGAGCATCTACGTCGCGAACGCCGACGATGTCCTCGGCTACTGGGTTTCGAACGTCGACGCGGACGTCCTCATGAGCAGCGACTACTTCTTCGACCACCTCCACTACTCGGCACTCGAGCGGTACCGGGCGCGTGCCCTTCAGAAAGGTGTCCCGTATTGGCAGTACCTCAACGCGTACGTCGGGGCCGAGAGCGGCTTCGACCGTTCGCACACCGAGTCGGACCTCAGG
>CAZYGP010000029.1:0-4302 GCA_964647265.1 uncultured Acidimicrobiaceae bacterium
CACCGATGTCCGACGTCGGTGTGGATCCGGTACGCGAAGTCGACCGGTGTCGCCCCCCTTGGCAGGGTCTTGACGTCCCCTTTCGGCGTGAGCGCGAACACCTCGTCCTGGTAGAGGTCGAGCTTGAGGTTCTCGAGGAACTCCGCAGGGTCCTCGGACTCGTCCTGCATGTCCCGGATCTCGTCGAGCCCCGGAAGGTGGCCGCCCGTACCCCCGTCCTCCTTGTAACGCCAGTGCGCAGCGATGCCGGTCTCGGCCCTCTCGTGCATGTCCTGGGTGCGGATCTGCACCTCGAGCGCCTTGCCATCAGGTCCGACGACGGTCGTGTGGAGGGATTGGTAGAAGTTGAACTTCGGCATCGCGATGTAGTCCTTGAAGCGCCCCTGGATGGGTGGCCACATCGTGTGAACAAGACCGAGGACGCCGTAGCAGTCGCGCACGCTGCCGACGATGATGCGGATGCCGATCAGATCGTGGATGTCCTCGAACGCGAGCCCTGAGGTGATCATCTTGCGGTAGATCGAGTACAGGTGCTTCGGACGCCCCGTGACCTCACCGTGGACCCCGGAGTCCGCGAGGACCTTCGAGAGATCCTCGATGACCCGCTCGATGTCGCTCGCCCGCTCTGGCGACCGTCTGAGCACCGCCTCCTCGATCTCGGCCCTCGGACCGGGATAGAGGATGCCGAAGCTCGTCTCTTCCATCTCGTGCTTGATCTCCTGCATCCCGAGGCGATGCGCAAGCGGCGCGTACACCTCGAGCGTCTCGGATGCGACTCGTCGCTGCTTGTCCTCTGGCAGCGGTCCGATGGTTCGAAGGTTGTGGGTGCGGTCGGCGAGTTTGATGACGAGGACCCTGATGTCCTTGGCCATCGCGACGGCCATCTTCCGGATCGTGGCGGCCTGGGCGAGCTCTCGTGACGAGAACTTGATCCGATCGAGCTTCGTGACACCGTCGATGAGCATGGCGACCTCCGGCCCGAAGTCCCGTGAGGCGTCGTCGAGCGAGAATTCGGTGTCCTCGACAGTGTCGTGGAGCAGGGCGGCCACGAGGGTGGCCTGATCCATGCCGTAACCGGCGAGGATCTCGGCGACAGCGATGGGATGGACGATGTAGGGGTCGCCGGTCGCGCGCTTCTGGCCAGCGTGGAGCCGCTGTGCGACCGAGTACGCGCGCCTCAACACCTCTGGATCTCCGTCGGCATGGAACGACAGGAACTGCGCGACGAGGTCTTCCACCATCTCGTCCGGGCTTCGGCCCCGCACGGCGGGGTCCACGAAGCGGCGAGGTCCGTCGCTGACGTCGGCGATCGCCGAACGCGTCTCCATCCCGGGAGCTTACCGGCGCTTCCTGCGTTGCTTGGGTGCACGAGGGGCAGCAGTGGATGCCGCGGCGATCGTCTCGGCGGTGGGGTCTGGCGCTACGTCGTCGTCGTGGTCATGGTCGTCGGTCCTCGTTGCCCGTCGTCTCCGACGCTCCCACTCTGGCTCGTTCTCCTTCCACCTGGCGAGCAGCGGAGAGGCGAGGAAGATGGACGAGTACGTTCCGACGGCCATCCCGATGAACAGCGCGAGGGCGAACTCCTGGAGCGTCTCGGCACCGATGGCGAGATACCCGACCACGAGCAGCGCACCGACGGGGAGCAGCGACGTCAGGGACGTGTTCACCGACCGCATCAGTACCTCGTTCATCGACAGGTTCACGATCCCCGAGTACGTCACCTTGTTCGGTGCGTCGTGGACGTTCTCGGTCACCTTGTCGAAGACCACGACCGTGTCGTAGAGCGAATAGCCCATGATCGTCAGAATGGCGATGATCGTCGACGGCGTCACCGCGAATCCGGCGAGTGCGTAGAACCCGGCGGAGATGACCAGGTCATGGAACAGCGCGACAAGGGCGGCGAGGGCCATCTTCCACTCGAAGCGCCACGCGATGAACGCTGATACTGCGACGAGGAAGATCACGAGTGCCTCGAGCGCGCGCCTCGTGACCTCTGCTCCGAAGGTGGGCCCCACGGCAGAGACGTTGACATCGTTCGTATCAGTGCCGGCTGCGCTGGCGACGGCTTGGACCAACGCATCCTGGGCTTCAGGGTCGAGCGCCTCCGTCTGGACGTTGATGAAGCCTTCCCCCGTGATCTGGACCCGGGCGGTTGCGAACCCGACGCCGCGCAGGTCGGCGCGGATCTCCTCGACTGTGGCGCCTGCCTCGTTCTCGACCGTGACGATCACTCCGCCCGTGAAGTCGATGCTGAGGTTGAAGGGGCGGATCAGGATCAGGAGGAGCGACGCAACCATCAGTACACCCGAGACGGCCAGCGTCTTGCGGGAGGCTGCCACGAAGTCGAAGTCCGTCTCGCCCCGGTACATCCGGGTGAAGATGCTCATGGTGCCACCTCCACGAGGTCGTCGGCGTGGACGATGTCGCCGCTGCCCATGGCACCGCGTATCGAGAACACCCCACCGTCACCGAGTGGTCCCCTTCCGAGCAGATAGGTTGCGGGACGCGTGTAGAAGTACGCCACCAGGACGTCGATGACCGTCGCGATCCCCAGTATGAGTGCGAAGCCCTTGACCTGGCCGATCGCAAGGACATACAGCAACACTGCTGCGAGGAGGGTCACCGTGTCGCCCTTCAGGTTCGTCGAGAACGCCGATTCGAAGGCATGGCTGATCGCTCCGCGCAGTCCCCTGCCGTGTCGGAACTCCTCCTTGATCCGTTCGAAGTAGACGATGGACGAGTCCGCCGTGATTCCGATCGATACCACGATGCCCGTCACACCTGCGAGGGTGAGTGTGGTCCCGTTCACCTCCCCGAGAAGGGTGATCGAACCGATGAGGTACGACCCGAACACCGAGAGGCCGATGACCGCGAGGAGGCCGAGAGCGCGGTAGTAGAACACCAGGTAGCAGGAAACCATGAGCAACCCGATCATGCCGGCGATGAGGCCCGCTCGCAGTGAGTCCTCGCCGAGCGAGGCCGACACGGATTCCACACGTTCGCGCTCGAAGGTGGTGGGGAGGGCACCGTAGCGAAGCAGCGCAGCGAGCGACTCTGCCTCCCTCTGTGCATTCTCCCCTCCCCCAACGGTGATGATCACCCCTGCAGGGTCGAGGCCCTGGCCTGTCGGAACATCCGATGCGATCGTGGGAGCCGAGAAGACGTCACCGTCGACGACGATCGCCATCTGGCGCCTGGGATCGCCTGGAGGGTACGTCGAGAGGTATGCGGTGGATTCCCGGAACTTCTCTCCTCCCTCGCTGGTGAACTCCGGTACGACGACCCACTCGCCACCTACGCCGGTCGACGAGAACTGTGCAGAGGCACCAGCGATGTCCGATCCCGTCGGGAACTCGACCGACGTTCCATCCTGGAACTCGACGGTGATGCCGCCCACCTCGTACACGAAGGTCGTCTCCTGCTCGGCAAGCAGTGAACGCAGGGTGATGTCGTCGACGATCGTGAGGCCTGTCGTCGCATCGGTGGCGTTGAGCGGCTCGAGGATCGGGTTCACGGTGTCGTCGCCTTCGGGAAGGACCGACTCTGGATCGCTGAGCACGGGAGACGATGGGTACTGGGCGATCACGGGACGGAACGACAGCTGACCGGTGGTACCAACAGCCTGGAGCGCGCGTTCGCGATCGTCGATGCCGGGGAGCTGGACGACGATGGCACGGTCCCCCACGACGGCCACCTCAGGCTCCTGCACGCCGCCGAGGTTCTCGATGCGGAGTCGCATGATGTCGGCAGCCGTCTCGAGCGTCGCAGAGTCGGTGCCTTCGGGGGCGACGAGCGTCACGGCGAAGCCGCCCTGGAGGTCGAGGCCGAGCCTGGGAGCCCACCCGATGGCCAGCATCGCGGCGAGAGAACCCCACGCGAGGACGACCGTGATGATCAGCGTCGTCCACGCCTTGCGACGGTTCACGAGCCGTCTCTGTCGATTCGTTCAGCCACGGCGCGCTTGACGACACGCATCGTCTGGCCACCGATGTCGATGGTGAACGTCTCGTCGTCCTCACCCACGACGGTGCCGAGGATTCCACCGATGGTCCTGATCTCGTCACCGACCTGGATCTCGGAGCGCAGCTGCTCCATCTTCTTTGCACGACGCCGCTGGGGGAGGATCAGCAGCACGTAGAACAAGCCTCCGAGGATGACCAGGGGGAAGAGGAAGGCGAACGCCGAACCGCCTTCGGCGGCTTCCTGGGCGAGGATGAATTGCGGTGCGACGGCGAGCACGCGGACGCCTCCGTTCGATGTCGCAGTGTTCTTTGGATCGCACGCGATGCTAGCCGGGGGGCT
>CAZYGP010000029.1:4312-8866 GCA_964647265.1 uncultured Acidimicrobiaceae bacterium
GACCATCGCAGACGGAAGCTTCTGCGCCGTGTCACGAGGTCGTCCGACCACGCCGCGAAGCTTCCGTCTGCGATGGTCGCCCGGATGTCGGCCATGAGGCGGTACATGTACGTCAGGTTGTGCAGGGTCAGGAGTCGAGGCCCGGTGAGCTCCCTGGTGCGGTGGAGGTGGCGCAGGTAGGCCCTCGAGTGTCGTGTGCACGCAGGACACGGGCAACCATCCTCGATTGGTCGGGGGTCGTCGTTCCACGCCTCTTGCTTCACGGACACGTCCCCCAGCCTCGTGAGGGCCTTTCCGTGGCGTGCGAGGCGCGTGGGGATGACGCAGTCGAAGAGGTCGACGCCCAGGCGAACAGCCTCGAGGACGCCTGCGGTGTCACCGAGGCCCATCACGTAGCGAACGGCCTGCTCGGGGAGCTCCGGCACGACGGCCTCGATCGCACGTGCCCTGTCGGTCGCGCTCTCCCCGACCGCAAGCCCTCCGATCCCGTGACCGGGAAATCCAAGCTCAGCGGTCTCGCGCGCAGACACCGCGCGCAGTGCGGGATCCGATCCTCCCTGGACAATGCCGAAGAGTGCACAATCGGTTCGACGCTTCGCCGCGTGCGCACGCTGCGACCACCGGAGTGTCCTGTACATCGCCGACTCTGCATCCTCGAGGGACGCGGGAAGGCGTACGGGCACATCGAGCACCATCGCGATGTCCGACCCCAGCATCTCCTGGACGTCCACTGCCCTCTCCGGGGAGAGCTCGACACGGGATCCGTCGTAGCTCGACCTGAACACGAGCCCGTCCTCGGTGATCTGCGGTTCGAGGCTCAGGACCTGATAGCCGCCCGAGTCAGTCAGGATCGGCTTGTTCCAGCCCATGAATCGGTGGACACCGCCGACACGCTGCACGACATCGGCGCCCGGACGAAGCATCAGGTGATAGGTGTTCGCGAGGACGATGTCCGCGCCGAGGCGCTCCAGATCCTCCGAGTCGAGGGTTCGAACGGTCGCGCGCGTGCCGACGGCCATGAAGTTCGGGGTCGGTACGGAGCCATGGGGGGTCACGAGTACACCGGATCTGGCGTCGCCCTCCCTGGCGGTCTGCGTCCACGTCACGGGATCGGTCACCGGTGGACCTCGATGTACATCGCATCACCGAACGAGAGGAATCGGAACCCGTGCGCTATCGCGTGGTCGTACGCCACCCTCCACCGGTCGCCCATGAGGGCACCGATCATGACGAGGAGCGTGGTTCGCGGCGCGTGGAAGTTCGTCAGGAGCGCATCGACGACCCGCATCTCGTACCCGGGGGTGATGAAGAGGCGGGTCGAGCCCGTGTACGCGTCGATACGCCCATTCTCGTCGGCGACCGACTCGAGTGTGCGTGCGACCGTCGTACCGACTGCGATGACACGACCACCGGAGGCTCGGACCTCGTTGATGGTCCGCGCTGCCTCCTCGCCGACGACGATCTCCTCGGTGTGCATCGTATGGTCCGCAATGGCGTCCACCACCATGGGACGGAACGTGTCGAGTCCGATGCGAAGCTCCACCTCGGCGAAGACCACGCCCTTTCCCAGCAGTGACGCGACGACTCCCTCCGTGAAGTGCAGCGCCGCCGTGGGAGCCGCAGCCGAACCGACCTCCTTCGCAAAGATCGTCTGGTAACGCTCAGGATCGGCGAGGTGCCCATGGAAGTATGGGGGAAGGGGGACGGCGCCGACGGTGTCAACGAGGTCCTCGACGCCATCGGACGGTTCGATCGCGATCGTTGCGACACCGTCGAGAGGGTCCGTGAGGAGGGTCGCGACCCGGTCACCGACACGAACCTGTGCGTGCTTGCGCAGTCTCCGGGACGGCCGCAGCATCGCCTCCCAATGCCTGGCGTCGAAACGACGTGTCAGCAGGACTTCGACCGTGCCGCCCGTGTCCTCTCGCGTTCCCCGAAGTCGTGCGTGACGGACCCGCGTCGTGTTCACGACGAGACAATCGCCGGGTTCGAACAGCGATGCGATGTCGCGAAATGCGATGTCGTCGAGGGAGGATGCGATGAGGACACGGGCTGCATCGCGCGGTTCGATCGCTTCCTGGGCGATTCGATCGGCCGGCAGGTCGTAATCGAACTCGGAGGTCTTCATCGAGGCCCTCGCCCTACAGGAGCGTTCCCTGATCGTCAACGGGCGTGTCGATGCCGAGGTGGGCGTATCCGCGCCCGGTTGCGATCCTGCCTCGCGGTGTCCGCTGGATGAAGCCCTCGAGGATGAGATAGGGCTCGTACGCGTCCTCGACCGTTTCGGGGTCCTCGCCGACGGCGATCGCGAGCGTCGAGAGGCCGACGGGGCCTCCATCGAACTTGACGATGATCGCTTCGAGGATCGCCCTATCGACCTTGTCGAGGCCGTAATGGTCGACCTCGAAGACCTCGAGTGCGGCATCCGCCGTCGCCTCATCGACCGTGCCGTCCGAGCGGACGGCGGCGTAGTCGCGGACGCGCCTGAGCAGGCGGTTGGCAATGCGGGGTGTCCCGCGTGATCGCCTGGCGATGGCCGTGCTGCCGCCGTCGCTCACCGCCGTCTCGAGGATGATCGCCGATCGTCCAACGATGGATGCGAGGTCGAACGTGTCGTAGTAATCGAGCCTGGCGACGTAGCCGAAGCGATCCCGCAGGGGTGGTGCGACTCTGCCGACCCGTGTCGTCGCGCCGATCAGCGTGAATGAAGGCAGATCGATCTTGATGGATCTGGCGGCAGGGCCCTTGCCAACAACGATGTCGAGCTGTCCATCCTCCATGGCCGGATACAGCACTTCTTCGACCTGGCGAGGCAGGCGATGTATCTCGTCGATGAAGAGCACGTCGCCTTCTTCGAGGTTGGTGATCACCGCTGCGAGGTCACCGGGGCGATCGAGGGCGGGACCCGACGTCGACCGGAAGGATGCACCCATCTCGCTCGCGACGATTCCGGCGAGGCTCGTCTTCCCGAGGCCCGGAGGTCCCGAGAACAGCAGGTGGTCGACGGACTCCGATCGACGGGAGGCGGCTTCGATGAGGATCGAGAGACGCTCCTTGAGGTCTGCCTGTCCGACGAACTCATCGAGGCGCCTCGGACGGAGCCCGATGTCGAGATCGACGTCCTCGGGTGTGCGGGCCGTAGCGAGGAGGCCTTCCTCGCGCATCAACTACGCGCCTTGCCGAGCGCCCGCAGCGAACGTCTGAGCATCTCCTCGACGGGAAGGTCGGTCGGCATGTCCGCGAGCGTACCGCGGATCTCCTCGGGGGCGTATCCGAGTCCCGAGAGGGCCTCGCGCACCTCCGAGAGCGGACCCGACGCCTCGATGACCGAGTCGGAGACGTCGAACCTCGGCTTGAGCTCGAGGAGGAGCTTCTGTGCGGATCGCCTCCCGATGCCGGGAACCGTTGTCAGCGCGTCGATGTCGTCGGACGACACGGCGACCTGGAGCTGGTCGTAGCTCATGGTGGCGAGGATCGCGAGTGCGACCTTGGGACCGACTCCCGATACGCCGAGAAGCGTGCCGAAGACATCTTTGTCCGTCATCGACGCGAACCCGAACAGGGCCAACTGGTCCTCCCTGACGTACAGGTGGGTGTGGAGAACGGCCTCGTCACCGACCGGGGGGAGCACGCTGAGCGTGCGCGGCGTGACCGCGATCTGGTAGCCGACGCCGTGGACGTCGATCACCACGCTCTCGGTACCTCGATGGGCGACGATCCCGCGGATGCGACCGATCATGCCCGCATCCGGATGATCGCGCCGTGCTGGCTGTGGCACAGGGCGATGCCCAATGCGTCTGCGACGTCCGCCGGGCCGCCCACGGGTCCGAGGCCGAGTCGCATCGCGACGACCGCGGCGATCTGGTCCTTGTCCGCCGCACCGGAGCCTGTGATCGCCATCTTCATCTCCGAGGGGCTGTACTCGGCAACGGCCACCCCGCGCCCCGCGAGGCACGCCATGATCACGCCCGATGCGCGCGCAACCGCGATCGCCGTGCCGCGGTTGCGGTTCACGAAGACCTGCTCGATCGCGGCGCTCTCGACTTCGTACTCGTCGAGGACACCAGTCATGTCCCTCTGGAGTTCGAGGAGCCGCTCGGCGACCGGCTTGGCGTGGTCCGTGCGTATGACACCCGCAGCCACGGCCCTTTCGGTGTGGCCGACCACTTCGATGACACCGTATCCGGTGCGGGTGAGTCCGGGGTCGATTCCGAGAACGAACATATGTTCGGAGCGTACATCGGTGCACCGACATAGCAAAGCATCACGGCCCTGAGCTGCGATGCACGGGATCAGCCGTCGATGCTTTCGAGCACGTCGTCCGGGATGTCGAAGTTCGCGAAGACCTCCTGGACATCGTCGAGCTCCTCGAGTGCGTCGACGAGGCGAAGGACCCTCGGCGCGGTGCTCGCGTCGAGGGGCACCGTCGTCGACGGAAGGTATGTCACGTCGGCCGACACGACCGTGATCCCCGCGACGGTCGCGTCCCCCGGGTCCGCCACCGCCGCCACCGGCTTCAACGCCTTCGCCGCGCCCTTGGGTTTCGTATAGGCC